>NZ_JBFUBK010000034.1:0-55732 GCF_056405815.1 Pseudomonas sp. P1_F1_2
TTGCTGACCTGGTGGAGCCGTTTGACTCAGCAACGCTTTTGGTAATCGACATCTCATCATCGTTTTAAACAAAAAAACCGGGGCTCAAGTCCCGGTTTTTTTTTGCTTCAGATCCGTGCAAATTCCTTCCTGAGGTGACGAAATCTCCTAAGCCGGCTGTCGACTTGCTCCTGCATCCGATTGATTGAAGGCTGGGTAGGGTGGTGTTCCAAATGATTGCAACGGATTGCACATGACCGACCACCCTGACCAAAACGATGCTGGCCCGAGCCCGTCGCCAATGTTACGAATGCGTGGCGAACTCGCCGCCGCCGTGAACATCGCACTGCCGCAAACCCCTGATCAATTTGGCGCACACTTGATCAAGGAAAAGTGGGGAGCGGACATTGATCCGCAGACAGCCTTGCTGGTTACGCTCGATTACAACTACAAGGGGCATCCTGCCCAGGACGGTATTCAACAGGGGCAAGTGGCGCATTCGCAGACGCTGTTACAGGCGCTGCTGTCCAATTATCAGACCGTGGGTGACGGACGTTTCGCGGAAACCGCGTTCGGCCTATACACACCACCGGACATCGGGCCGTCTGTCCGGATCGTGCAGAATGTCGATGAGTTCGCTGACCACGGCAGCGGCAATCACCAGACTTATGAAGGCATTTATCGCCAAACAAAGGCGCAAACCTATGGGCCGGCAACGCAAATCCGCTTAAAACCCGCCGACTTCAAACAGTGGGTTTGGGAGCTGGATTTGCCGGGTTTGTACAAGGCCTATCTCGATAAGGCCTGGCCGTCCGACGAGACGCTCTTTGCGCCGAAACCCTATGCGTTGAGGACATCGGTCAAAGCCGCATTTCTCATGTGCGCCTGGCTGCAGCGGCATGAACAACGCCTGAGTGAAAAAGGCCTGGCGCTCGCTTTTCAGGCCGCAGGTTTGCCGGTGGATCAGGCGTGGGAAACGCTGACAATCGAAGCGCTTCGAGCGCCGACCCGAATTCCACCTCGGGTCACGGCCAGCCGATTAACACTCTATCGCTACACCGCAATCGACATCTGGACCTTTCGTGTCGCCGCCAGCCCCCGGGTGTTGATGTACATCCCGGGCAACTCTTCACCCTTGCATGACTTCGCCGACGTTTCGCAGTTGCACCAATGGGTGGTGAAACAGAGCCATGCCGGTAACACGAAGCAGGCGCTGGCTGCCCATTTTGCCGACGATGACCGACAGGACGGCACGTTCCACGCCGGCGTACTGACGGCGCTGGACGGCATGGGGATTTACCCCCGAAAGCACTGGCTGACCAGCAATGCCGGGTTCTTCAACAATGATGGTTATTGGGATCCCGCCGAGTACATCGGTTTCGACGATCAGCCACCCGCGACCGATCCGTTTGCACAGCTGGTTTTGACCATGAAGCAGGCCGCCCGGGAAAGCGTCAAAACCATCCGGGACGACGCGCAAGTCAACCGCGACAATTTGAGCGCGGTTGTCGAACCGGTGGTGCAATGGATAAACCGGTTCGGGCCTTTGGCCCTGTTTGTGCCGGGGGGAGAGGGGTTACTGGCGCTGGCCGGGCTCATAGACGCCGGTTATGGGCTGGATCAGGCCGTGAACGGTGAGACGTCGAGCCAGCGCAAAGAGGGCATCACCCGCACGGTATTTGGCTTGCTCAATGCGCTGCCGCTGGCAGGCGCGGGGCGGGATGCCCGAGTTGAAGGCGCAGCGTCCGAGACGCTTTCACGAGGTGAACACATCGTCGTCACCTCGACGCAGGAAAGTGTGGCAGCGCCTTCCGGTCTGTCGCGGCTGGAACTGATCCGCGGCATCGGCCCCTCGGTGGCGTCATTCAGCGATGAAGTGCTGACGCAGATCGGCAAGGTCAGTGCGGTCGATGACGACCTGCTGCGCTTGATACACACCGGTCGGCCCCCGACGCCATTGCTGGCCGACACGATCAGTCGCTTCAAACTCGATCAGGAATTGGCTGGGGCCGGGAAAACCGGGTTATTCAGCAGTCGTTATGCCTCACTGCAGCAATCGGAGCATGAGTGGGTCCGGCTGTTTCAGCGGGAGTATCCAGGGCTGCCAAAAAGCGCCATTGAGCAAATGCTCGACCGCTACGGCGTAGATGTCCGCAAGGCGCCAGATGCTGTCGAGGTCAGGCAGGTGATCAAGCGTCTGGACAGCAAGGCCCGGCAGTATCAACAACATGTCCGGCTCAATCGTGCCTACGAAGGCTTTTACCTTCGCTCGTTCCACAATCCCGAGACAGACACGCTGGCACTGCATTCGCTCCAGCATCTGCCGGGATGGCCCAGAGATCTTCGAATAGACATTCTTGACCGTTCGCCTGCCGGCCAGGTGCTGGATCGCAGTGGTTCGCTCGATGACGCTCACTGTCGAAGCATCATCAGGGATGGAGATCGCTATCAGCAGCAAGGCAGGCAATCTGACCTCTATGAGGCGATCCTCGGAGCCCTGTCAGAAGACGAACGCTCGTCCCTGCACCTGATATCCGATGACCCCGCCAATGAGCTACGACTCAAGATCGGCGCGGTGGCGCTGCCTCGGTCGCAAACCCTGCTCGGGTTGCAACGCATGGACAGCGGGCTGTCGTTCGAGGCTCGGGGGCTGAGGGGTGGAGGTTATCCGTCGACCTCCCAAGGCACCGCCCTGACCCACGAGATGATGAGGTTGCAACTCATGGATATTTATCCCGACTTCACCGTTGCGCAGGCCGATGAAGCCCTGCAACGAGAGGGTAATGCTGCGCAAGCCTACATCGATGGGTTAAACCAGCAATYACAGCAACTCAACACGGATTTGAGCGGTTGGATAGATCAGGTTCCCCAGGATGTCGATGACATGGACCTTCCTTTTCTGGTTGCTGGCGATGAGGCGGCGCAGGGCTTTAGCCCTGCACAAATCTCGACCTACAACGTCCAGCTGCTGATGGACGAAATGGAGGACGAGCGAACCCTGAGGACGGAACTCTCTGAAGAACTGGTCGCCGTATGGCAAAAGCGTGGTGGCTCCCCAAATACCACGCTGGATATGAACTTTGAAAATTATCACCGATTGCCTGCGTTGAATGTGCGGTTCGACGACGTGACCGAGTTGTTGATGAAGGGCTTCCATCTGACCGAGGAAGACAGCTTGAACGGGTTTCTCGAGGGCTTTCCAAACCTTGAGATATTGAATCTGGAAAACGTGGACTTGCGTCACTACTTCGTGGCGGGAGATACAGGTCACTCGCTGCCGCCCGCCATCGAACAATTGAAACACCTTCGCTCGCTGAACCTGAGTGCTACACAGTTGGTTTTCAGTGAAAGCGCCGCGTCCCGGCTGCGTAACCTGACTCGCCTGCAATCGCTGGACTTGAGCGACAACCCGCTGGGTGTGCCCCCTTTGGTGTTGGGCTTGAACGATCTACGTCAGCTCAACCTGAGAAATACCTACATCAGCCGATGCCCGATCGGTATCAAGGATGAGCCTTATCTGACGTCCCTGGATTTACGTGACAACCAGATCACCCGAGTTCCTCCCGCGGTCATAAACCAGGCGGTTGCAGACGATCGCGTGCTGCTATGGGGGAATCCGCTGACCGACGAAGACACGCTTCGCCGGCTGATCAGTCATCGAGAGGCAACAGGAATCAATTTATGGCTGGGCGCGCCCGGTGCCGACTATGGATCGCCGACAGTATGGCTACGAGACTGTGACGCAGCGTTGCAACAGTCCCGGCTTGCGCTTTGGCAGCAACTGGCGGGCAAGCCTTCTGGCACTCGGTTTTTAGCCGTCATGGACAGATTGAGTCTGACGGCCGACTTTCAAATCAGTTACTTGTCGCTACAGACAAGGGTCTGGCGATTGTTGGAGGAGGCGGGTACTTCGGACGAAATGTGGAGTCGACTAAGTCGCAGCAGCGGGCGGTTCGATCATCCGATGGCAGCTTTCAACGCGCTGGAGGAGCGGGCCAGTCTTTGACTCATTACAGGAAGGAGCCTTGAACCCCTGAAAGGGGTTCAAGGTTTGACCATCAGCGGCGACGGAACAGCGGCAGCGGTTCGTCGGTGGCGGCCTGATAGGTCACCGAGAAGTCCTTGAGACCTTCAAGGGCTTCGTACGGATCTTTGTCGGGACGAATTGCAAACGCATCAAAACCGCAGCGATGCAGGTAGAACAACTGGTCGCGCAGTACATCACCAATCGCCCGCAGTTCGCCTTTGAAACCGTAACGGTCACGCAGCAGGCGGGCGTTGGAGTAGTTGCGGCCGTCGGTGAAGGCCGGGAAGTTCAAGGCGATGACCTTGAACTGCTCCACGTCTTCACCAATTTCTTCGGCTTCTTCATCGGCATCCAGCCAGACGCCCAGGCCGCCATCGCGGGCCTTGAGCATGCGGCTGTGTTCGCGCCACAGCTGCAGGGGGACGATGAGGTCGTCGCAGTTGCTGATCTCGTCGATGTTGAAATCCTTGGGCAGCAGGTGCCAGGTTTCGTCGACGACCTCGTTGTTCTTAATGATTCGCTGCATAGACGCGCTCCTTGAAGAGGTCGATGCCAATACGCTGATAGGTGTCGATGAAACGCTCGTCTTCGGTACGTTGTTCGATGTACACGTCGATCAGTTTTTCGATCACGTCAGGCATGGCTTCCTGGGCAAAGGACGGGCCAAGGATTTTACCCAGGCTGGCGTCACGGCTGGCACTGCCACCAAGGGACACCTGGTAGAACTCTTCGCCTTTCTTGTCCACCCCGAGGATGCCGATGTGGCCGACGTGGTGGTGACCACAGGCGTTCATGCAACCGGAGATGTTCAGGTCCAGTTCACCGATGTCGAACAGGTAGTCCAGGTCGTCGAAGCGGCGCTGGATCGATTCGGCAATCGGGATCGACTTGGCGTTGGCCAGCGAGCAGAAGTCGCCACCCGGGCAGCAGATGATGTCGGTCAGCAAGCCAATGTTCGGCGTGGCGAAACCTTGCTCGCGCAACTCGCCCCACATCGCGAACAGTCGGGACTGTTCCACGTCGGCCAGAATGATGTTTTGTTCGTGCGAGGTACGCAGCTGACCGAAGCTGTAACGGTCGGCCAGGTCGGCCACAGCGTCGAGCTGCTTGTCGGTGATGTCGCCCGGTGCAACACCGGTTGGCTTCAGGGACAGGGTCACGGCGACATAACCCGGCTTCTTGTGCGCCAGGGTGTTGCGGGTGCGCCAGCGTGCGAAACCAGGGTGCTGCTGGTCGAGTTCGGCCAGTTCGGCGGCCTGGTTGTCCAGGGCCTTGTAGTCCGGGTCGACGAAGTGTTTGGCAACACGATGTACTTCGGCTTCGGTCAGCGTGGTCTGGCCACCGCGAAGGTGTTCCATTTCCGCATCGACTTTCTGTGCGAAGACTTCAGGTGTCAGTGCCTTCACCAGAATCTTGATCCGCGCCTTGTACTTGTTGTCGCGACGGCCATAACGGTTGTAGACCCGCAGGATGGCGTCGAGGTAGCTCAACAGGTCTTGCCACGGCAGGAACTCATTGATGAACGCGCCCACCACCGGCGTACGGCCCAGGCCACCGCCGACCAGCACACGGAAACCCAGCTCGCCAGCGGCGTTGTGTACCGGCTCAAGGCCGATGTCATGGACTTCGATGGCGGCACGGTCGGACGTCGAACCGTTGACAGCGATCTTGAATTTACGCGGCAGGTAGGCAAATTCCGGGTGGAACGTGGTCCACTGACGGACGATCTCGCACCATGGACGCGGATCGATCAATTCATCGGCGGCAACACCGGCGAACTGGTCGGTGGTGACGTTGCGCAGGCAGTTGCCGCTGGTCTGGATCGCGTGCATCTGCACGGTCGCCAGTTCAGCCAGAATGTCCGGAATGTCTTCCACGGCCGGCCAGTTGAACTGAACGTTCTGCCGGGTACTGATGTGGGCATAGCCCTTGTCATAGTCGCGGGCAATCTTGGCCATCATGCGGATCTGACGCGAAGTCAGTTGGCCGTAAGGCACCGCCACTCGCAACATCGGCGCGAATCGCTGGATGTAAAGCCCATTTTGCAGGCGCAGGGGGCGGAACTCTTCTTCGCTCAGCTCGCCTGCCAGATAGCGTCGGGTCTGATCACGGAACTGCTTGACGCGGTCCTCGATGATCCGCTGATCGTATTCGTCGTATACGTACATATAGGTCCTGTTCTCAGGCTTGGGTCGCTCGGATACAGCTGCGTTTTTGTGCTTGCCGGAGTCCGAAAGAGCCTCTGCAATTCTGCGCGCACGGCCGCGCACTCCCCACGGAGCCGGGGCAAGATACCAGTTTGCAGTTATGCGCAAAAGTGATGTTTAAGTATATGTAAAGAACCAAATCGCCTAATGAGAATCGTTGTTGCAAAACCCTTATTTGTGGTGCGGGCAATCGTCGTCTTTACTGTGGTCGAGTCTTTGTGCAATCACCGATAAAACCGACAAGAGGCGATGCAATGAGCAACCCTACCAAAGCTACAAAGCCTGACAGTACGGTCGATGCTTGGGCGATCTTGTTTCTGATCATCCTGGTCGTGGGCACGGCGGTATTCTGGGTCAGTCATCAATAAACGACCCCGTCCGGGCCCCAACCCGACGATTGTCGGACAAAAGCCGTAATAAACCCCGTTTTACGGAACTTCACTGGCTATAATGCGCGGCGAATTTCCGGGGGCTCGGACGTTAAATGTTGAAGTTTTTTTACACCTTTCTGCTGGCGTTTGGCGCGATTTACGGTCCGACTGCGCGTGCAGAGTCGGTGCTGTTCCTGAGCCCCGGCACCACCCAGGAAGCCTTCTGGATCAGCTACGTTCAATTCATGCAAGCCGCCGCCAAAGACTTGGGCATTGACCTGAAAATTCTGTATGCCCAGCGCATGCCTGAACTCACGGTGGCGCAAGCCCGGCTGGCCCTCCAGGGGCCTGATCGCCCGGACTACCTGGTTTTCGCCAATGAACAGTACGTCGCCCCGCAAATCCTGYGCCTGGCCCAAGGCAGCGGGGTAAAGCTGTTCATGGTTAATGCGTCGCTGACGGCCAATCAGCAGAGCCTGCTGGGTGAGCGTGAGGACCAAGTGGGCAGTCTGGTGCCTAACGACGAGGAGGGCGGTTACCTGATGCTCAAGGAACTGATCCGCCAGCACCCGCGGGCAGTGCCCGGCCAGCCCATCGAGTTGCTGGCGTTCTCGGGGCTGAAAATTACCCCCTCGGCGCAACTGCGCGAGCAAGGGATGATGCGCGCCTTGGCCGAACACCCTGAAGTGCGTTTGCGCCAATTGGTTTACAGCGGCTGGAACCGGGAGCGGGCCTATGAGCAGGCGAAGCTGTTGTTCCGGCGTTACCCCAAGGTATCCCTGGTGTGGTCAGCCAATGACGAGATGGCGTTTGGCGCGATGCAGGCGTTCGAGGAAACCGGTGGAAAACCCGGCAAAGATGCGTTGTTCAGCGCAATCTCTGCGTCTCCCGTCGCGTTGCAGGCGATGATTGACGGTCGTCTGAGCGTGCTGTTGGGCGGTCACTTCACGTTGGGTGGCTGGGCGTTGGTGCAGTTGCATGATTATGACAGGGGCGTCGACCTCGACCGGTACGGCGGCCGTGACCGACAGATACCGTTGTTGCAACTGATCGACAAGGCGCAAGCCAAGCGAATGCTGGCCATGGGGGCAACGCCGGACTACGGCGTGAACTTCCGTCGACTCTCAGCCAAAGGGCGGCCGACGTCCTACCGCTACCCGTTCACCCTGCAAACACTGATGCGCTAGACCCCGGCCAGATGCACCACCAGTTGCACGATGCCGTACAGGATCAGCGCGAACACCGTTGTGAACAAAATCCCCAGAATCACGAAATGACTCGGTTTGCCGTGAGCGAAATCCCGGGCCCGGTTCTTCCCGCTCTGCACCCCGAACGCTGCTGCCATGACGCTGTGCAGCATTTGCCAGAAGGTTGGCGGCTTGTTGTCGACTGGATCGTCCATACATCCCCCGTCATTTATGTTTGAGCCATAAGCATAGACCTACGGCGGACACAAACAACTGTGGGAGCGAGCAGGCTCGCTCCCACAAGGGAATCACTGCTGGCCACAGTATTGTGGCCAGGTAGCTGACTTAGTTGTCGTAACCGAGGTTAGGTGCCAACCAGCGTTCGGTGACGCTCAATTCCTGGCCTTTGCGCGAGGTGTAGCTCTGCACCTGATCCTTGTCGATCTTGCCCACGGCAAAGTACTGCGCCTGCGGGTGAGCGAAGTACCAGCCACTGACCGCCGCTGCCGGGAACATCGCGTAGTGCTCGGTCAGGAACACACCGCTGCGACCGGCCTTCAGCTCTTCGGCTTCCGGGTCCAGCAGTTTGAACAACGTGGATTTTTCGGTGTGATCCGGGCAGGCCGGGTAGCCCGGAGCAGGGCGGATGCCGGTGTATTGCTCTTTGATCAGCGCCTCGTTGTCGAGCGTCTCGTCCTTGGCATAACCCCAATAGTCTTTACGGACCTGTTGGTGCAGCCATTCGGCGCAGGCCTCGGCCAACCGGTCGGCCAGTGCCTTGACCATGATCGAATTGTAATCGTCGCCCGCGTCTTGATAAGCCTTGGCCACTTCTTCGGCGCCAATGCCCGCGGTGGTGATGAAACCGCCCACGTAGTCGGTCACTTCATTGTCTTTGGGCGCGACAAAGTCGGCCAGCGAGAAGTTCGGTTTGCCGTCGGTCTTGATGATTTGCTGGCGCAGGTGATGCAGCTTGGCAATCGCCTTGCCGTCATCGCCGTAGACTTCAATGTCATCTTCACGCACCTGGTTGGCCGGCCAGAAGCCAAACACTGCGCGGGCACTGATCAGCTTTTCGTCAATCAACTTGGCGAGCATTTCCTGGGCATCGGCGTACAGCGAGGTAGCGGCTTCGCCAACCACTTCGTCTTCGAGAATGCGCGGGAATTTGCCGGCCAGGTCCCAGGAGATGAAGAACGGCGTCCAGTCGATGTATTCGGCCAGGACTTTGAGGTCGATATTGTCCAGCACTTTGGAGCCGGTGAACGTCGGTTTGACCGGCGCGTAAGTGCTCCAGTCGAACTGCGGCTTCTTGGCAATGGCTGCCGGGTAGCTCAGGCGTTCGGTGCGGGCACTGCGGTTGGCCGTGCGTTCGCGAACGTCGA
Source organism: Pseudomonas sp. P1_F1_2 (assembly GCF_056405815.1). Lineage (NCBI taxonomy): Bacteria > Pseudomonadati > Pseudomonadota > Gammaproteobacteria > Pseudomonadales > Pseudomonadaceae > Pseudomonas > Pseudomonas sp. P1_F1_2. The sequence continues at coordinate 9,157 of NZ_JBFUBK010000034.1, forward strand.
TGTATTCCAGGCGGGTTTTCTCGACGAATGCCGGTTTCAGTTCCTTGGACAGCAATTGTGTCGCCACGCCCACGGCGCGGGAGGCGTCCGTCACGTAGATCACCGCGTCGTTGCTGTACTTGGGTTCGATTTTTACCGCCGTGTGGGCTTTGGAGGTGGTCGCGCCACCGATCATCAACGGCAGGTAGAAGTCCTGGCGCTGCATTTCGCGCGCGACGTGGACCATTTCATCCAGCGAAGGCGTGATCAGGCCGGACAGGCCGATGATGTCGCACTTCTGCTCTTTGGCCACTTGCAGGATTTTTTCCGCTGGGACCATCACGCCGAGGTCGACGATGTCGTAGCCGTTACAGCCCAGCACCACGCCAACGATGTTCTTGCCGATGTCGTGCACGTCGCCTTTTACCGTGGCCATCAGGATCTTGCCCTTGGCTTCTGGCTTGTCGCCTTTTTCCAGTTCGATGAACGGGATCAAGTGCGCCACGGCCTGCTTCATGACACGGGCGGATTTCACCACCTGGGGCAGGAACATTTTGCCGGCGCCGAACAGGTCGCCGACGATGTTCATGCCGGACATCAGCGGGCCTTCGATCACTTCGATCGGACGGGCGAACGATTGGCGAGATTCTTCGGTGTCTTCCACGATGTGGGTAGTGATGCCCTTGACCAGCGCATGCTCCAGACGCTTGTTGACCGGCCAGCCGCGCCATTCTTCGGTCTCGGCTTCCTTGACGCTGCCGTCGCCTTTGTATTTGTCGGCGATGGCGAGGAGGGCGTCGGTGCCTTCCGGGGTGCGGTTGAGGATCACGTCTTCGACGGCATCGCGCAGCTCTTGCGGGATCTGGTCGTAGATCTCCAGCTGGCCGGCGTTGACGATACCCATGGTCAGGCCGTTGCGGATCGCATACAGCAGGAACACCGAGTGAATCGCCTCGCGCACCGGGTTGTTGCCACGGAACGAGAACGACACGTTGGACACGCCGCCCGAGGTCAGGGCATACGGCAGTTCGTCGCGGATGTAGGCGCAAGCATTGATGAAGTCCACAGCGTAGTTGTTGTGTTCTTCGATACCGGTGGCGACGGCGAAGATGTTCGGGTCGAAAATGATGTCTTCCGGCGGGAAGCCCACTTCGTTGACCAGAATGTCGTAGGAACGTTTGCAGATTTCCTTTTTACGCGCTTCGGTGTCGGCCTGGCCGGCTTCGTCGAACGCCATTACGACAACCGCGGCGCCGTAGCGCTTGCACAGCTTGGCGTGATGAATGAACTGCTCGACGCCTTCTTTCATGCTGATCGAGTTGACGATGCCCTTGCCCTGAATGCATTTCAGGCCGGCTTCGATCACTTCCCATTTGGAGGAGTCGATCATGATCGGTACGCGGGAGATGTCTGGCTCGCCGGCAATCAGATTGAGGAAGGTCACCATGGCCTTCTTCGAATCGAGCATCCCTTCGTCCATGTTGATGTCAATCACCTGCGCGCCGGCTTCGACCTGCTGCRGGGCAACTTCCAGGGCTTCGGTGTAGTTGTCTTCACGGATCAGGCGGGCGAACTTCGCGGAGCCGGTGATGTTGGTCCGCTCGCCGACGTTGACGAACAACGAGCTGCGATCGATGGTGAACGGTTCCAGGCCCGACAAACGGCAGGCCTTGGGGATTTCCGGGATTTGACGCGGTGCGTAACCGGCCACGGCTTTGGCGATGGCTTCGATGTGGCCCGGGGTGGTGCCGCAGCAGCCGCCGACGATATTCAGGAAGCCACTTTGAGCGAACTCTTCGATGACCTTGGCGGTGTCCACCGGCAACTCGTCGTACTCACCGAACTCGTTCGGCAGGCCGGCGTTCGGGTGCGCGGAAACGTGGGTGCTGGCCTTGTTCGACAGCTCTTCCAGGTACGGGCGCAGTTCGCGGGCGCCGAGGGCGCAGTTCAGACCGACCGAGATGGGCTTGGCGTGCGCCACGGAGTTCCAGAACGCTTCGGTGGTTTGCCCGGACAGGGTTCGGCCAGAAGCATCGGTAATGGTGCCGGAGATCATGATCGGCAACTCGATGCCCAACTCTTCGAACACACCTTGCACGGCGAAGATCGCGGCTTTGGCGTTCAGGGTGTCGAAGATGGTTTCGATCAGGATCAGGTCGGCGCCGCCTTCGATCAGGCCTTTGGTGGACTCGGTGTAGTTCACCACCAACTCATCAAAGGTCACGTTGCGGTAGCCAGGGTTGTTCACGTCTGGCGACAACGAACAGGTACGGCTGGTCGGGCCCAGTACGCCGGCGACGAAGCGCGGCTTGTCCGGGGTTTCGAGGGTCTTGGCGTCGGCCACCTTGCGGGCCAGGCGTGCGCCTTCTACGTTTAATTCGTACGCCAGGCCCTGCATGCCGTAGTCGGCCAGGGAAATCTGGGTGGCATTGAAGGTGTTGGTTTCCAGGATGTCGGCGCCGGCGTCCAGATAGGCTTTCTCGATGCCACCAATCACATCCGGGCGAGTCAGCACCAGAAGGTCGTTGTTGCCTTTGACATCGCTTGGCCAGTCAGCAAAACGTTTGCCACGGTAATCCTGCTCTTCGAGCTTGTAGCTCTGGATCATCGTGCCCATGCCGCCATCGAGAATCAGGATGCGCTCTTTGAGGGCGTGCTTGAGAGCTTGAAGGCGAACACTGCGATCGGACATTTGGACTACTCGGAAAGACCATGACGAAGGGGCCGGATCATAGCAAACCTGTGCGCTTTTAGAGCATGCCCCAATTTTGCATGAATATCGTTCATGTTGGACAGGGTGCCTGCCCGGTAGAATCGCGGCGATTTTTCAAGATTGGGACCAGGGATATGTCGTATCGCGTCATCACCAGCATTTTTATGCTGCTTCTAAGCTGGGACGCCGCGGCGCAAGGTCCGGCCATTTCCACCGCTATTTCCTACAGCCGGGACATTCAACCGATCTTTACTGAAAAGTGCGTGGCCTGCCATGCCTGCAACGATGCCGCCTGTCAGCTCAATCTGGGCAGTGGCGAAGGGGCGGCACGTGGCGCGACCAAAGTGCCGGTCTACGATGGCGATCGCCGAACGGCCGCAGCACCGACCCGCCTGTTTTACGATGCCTTTGGCAAGCATGCCTGGCAGCAGAAGGGCTTCTTCCCCGTGCTTGACGCTCAAGGCAGTCAGGCTGCGTTGATGGCGCGGATGCTTGAGCTGGGCCATAAAACCCCCTTGCAGCCCAATGCCAAATTGCCGGACGAGATCGTGCTGGGTCTGAACCGGGAAAACAGCTGCGCCATGCCAGCGGAGTTCGACGGCTATGCCCGTTCACATCCCAAAGAAGGCATGCCGCTGGCGGTCACCGGCCTGACCGACCAGCAATACCAGACGCTGCAGCGCTGGCTGGCCTCGGGTGCGCCGATTGATGAACAGGGGCTGGTGCCGAGCGCGAAAGAAGCGTTGCAGGTGGTGCAGTGGGAAAACCTGCTCAACGCCCCCGGCTCCCGGCAAAGTCTGGTGGCCCGCTGGTTGTTCGAGCACTGGTTTCTTGCCCATCTCTATTTCAAGGACGGCGAGCCAGGGCACTTTTTCCAGTGGGTGCGCTCGCGTACGCCCACCGGTCAGCCGATTGACCTGATCAACACACGCCGTCCGAATGATGACCCGGGTACTCAGGTGTATTACCGCTTGTGGCCGGTGCAGGGTGTGATTGTGCAGAAAACCCACATCACCTATCCGCTGAGTGCGGCGAAGATGGCGCGGGTCAAAAGCCTGTTCTATAGCGGCAACTGGCAGGTCAACGCCTTGCCAGGCTACGGGCCGGAACGGCGGGCCAATCCGTTCGATACCTTCGAAGCTATTCCGGCGCAGGCGCGCTACCAGTTCATGCTCGATAACGCCGAATACTTCGTGCGCACGTTCATTCGTGGCCCGGTTTGCCGTGGGCAGATCGCCACGGATGTGATTCGCGACAACTTCTGGGCGCTGTTCCAGGCCCCTGAGCACGACCTCTATATCACCGACCCGAATTACCGCGGCCAGGCCACACCGTTACTGGCCATGCCGGGTCAGAATGACGATGTCGGTAGCGTCTTGAGCCTGTGGCATGGCTACCGCGACAAGCGTAACGAATACGAAGCGCTGCGCCGGGACAATTACGCCGACGCACCGGCGCCTAGCTGGTCGACCTTGTGGGCGGGGAATGACAACGCGTTACTGACGATCTTCCGCCACTTCGACAGTGCGTCGGTGAACAAAGGCTTGATCGGCGATGTGCCGCAAACCATGTGGCTGTTCGATTTTCCGCTGCTGGAGCGCACCTACTACCAATTGGCGGTGAACTTCGACGTGTTCGGCAACGTTTCCCACCAGGCCCAGACCCGCCTGTACTTTGACCTGATCCGTAACGGCGCCGAACAGAACTTCCTGCGCCTGATGCCGGCCGACTCACGGGACGGCTACCTCGACGATTGGTACCAGAACAGCGGCAAGTTCAAGATGTGGCTGGACTATGAGTCCATCGATGACGACAAACCGACCGCGCTGAAACTCGACGAGAAAGACCCCAAGCGCGATTTCGCCATGCAGTTGCTGGCCCGTTACGGCGAACTCAATGCCAACCCCGATCCGATCAACCGGTGCAATGGTGCGTATTGCTCGCGGCCGAATATCGACCCGGACTTGCAGGACGCCGAACAAGTATTGAGTCGCCTGACTTCGCGCCCGGCAGCCGGCTTGAGGGTCATCGACCAGTTGCCGGAAGCAACGATGTTGCGTATCGAAACGACGAGCGGCAAACGCGTGGCCTACAGCCTGTTGCGCAACCGTGCGCACAGCAATGTGGCGTTCCTGCTCGGTGAATCTTTGCGCTACCAGCCGGGGCTCGACACGTTGACCATTTACCCGGGTGTACTCAGCAGTTACCCGAACTTTATGTTCAACATTCCGGCCGATCAGGTCCCGGCGTTCGTCGCTGCAATGGAAAACGCCAAAGACACGGATGATTTCGAGAAAGTCGTCGAACGGTGGGGGATTCGTCGCAGTCATCCGCAATTCTGGTTCTATTTCCACGACCTCAGCCGTTACGTCCACGAAACCGACCCGGTGGAAGAGGGCGTGCTGGATATGAATCGCTACGAAAACCTCTGAGCCACTGCAATTCCCTGTGGGAGCGGGCTTGCCCGCGAAGAGGTCGTCACATTCAGCATAAATGTTGAATGACCTGACGCGTTCGCGGGCAAGCCCGCTCCTGCAAGGGATCACCATTTCTTTCCTGACAAAAATACTAGGACTTTGTGCGGCGCGATGATTGGCGTAAACTGCGCCCAAGCCTGCGAGGAGTTTCCATGACCGCTATAACCATTACCGACGCCGCCCACGATTACCTGGCTGACCTGCTTTCCAAGCAGAACACCCCGGGTATCGGCATCCGCGTCTTTATCACCCAGCCTGGCACCCAGTACGCCGAAACCTGCATTGCCTACTGCAAGCCGGGCGAAGAAAAACTTGAAGACACGGCGCTGGGGCTCAAAAGCTTCACCGCTTACATCGATCACTTCAGTGAAGCCTTCCTGGACGATGCGGTGGTCGACTACGCCACCGACCGCATGGGCGGCCAACTGACCATCAAGGCGCCAAACGCCAAAGTGCCRATGGTCAATGCCGACAGCCCGGTTAACGAGCGTATCAATTACTACCTGCAAACCGAGATCAACCCGGGGCTGGCGAGCCACGGCGGTCAGGTCAGCCTGATCGATGTCGTTGAAGACGGTATCGCCGTTCTGAAATTCGGCGGTGGTTGCCAGGGCTGTGGCCAGGCGGACGTGACCCTGAAGGAAGGCATCGAGCGCACGTTGCTTGAGCGTATTCCTGAGCTCAAGGGTGTTCGTGACGTGACCGACCACACGCAGAAAGAAAACGCCTACTACTGAGTAAGGTGTTCACTGCGACATAAAAAAACGGCGCCCCGTGAGCGCCGTTTTTTTATGCCTGTGATCGTTCCCACGCTCCGCGTCCCAAAAGCGGACGCAGAGCGTCCAGTGAGGCATGCCCACCCGGAGTGTGGGAACAGTGCGATCATTCAGGGGCGATACAAATGCGCATGCCCCGCGCGATACAGCGACGAGGCGCTGAACTGGTCACTTCCCAATACTCGCCCGACCAAAATCAACGCCGTGCGCCGAAATCCCTTCGCTTCAACCTTCCCGGCAATGTCCTCAAGTGTCCCCACTACCCAATCCTGATCCGGCCAGGTCGCCCGGTGGATCACCGCGATCGGGCAGTCCGCGCCGTAATGCGGCAGCAGTTCAGCGAGGATTTTCTCCAGGTGATTGACGCCCAAATGAATGGCCATGGTCGCCCCATGTTGCGCCAGGCTGCCCAGTTCTTCGCCAGCCGGCATGGCTGTCTTGTCCGCGTAGCGGGTCAAAATTACGCTTTGCGAAATGTCCGGCAGGGTCAGTTCCGCCCCTAAAAGCGCCGCGCACGCCGCTGTCGCCGTTACGCCCGGTACGATTTCAAACGGAATGTCGAGCTCACGCAGGTAGCGAATCTGTTCGCCAATCGCGCCATACAGGCTCGGATCGCCGGAATGCACCCGTGCCACGTCCTGGCCGTTGGCGTGGGCGGTTTTGATCAGTTCGATGATCTGTTCCAGGTGTAATTCGGCGCTGTTGACCACCTGTTCGGCGCGATGGCCTTCCAGCACGGCCACGGGCACCAGGGAGCCGGCATAGATGATCACCGGGCAGCTGCGAATCAGCCGTTGGCCTTTGACCGTGATCAGTTCCGGGTCGCCGGGGCCTGCGCCAATGAAGTAGACGGTCATCGTCGGTTCCTGTGAGAAAAGGGGCAGGGCAACGGCTTCAGATGAAGATTGCTCATGATCGAATGCGCGATTACCAGGGATTTTACGCAGCGCCGGCCAATGCCAGGGTCGCCTGAGCGTATTTTTGTCGGGATATCAGCAACTTCGCCGGCGCCTGGGCCAATTGTTCGGCCAATGCCAGGGCAGCACTTTCCGCTACGCCATAACAGCCCGTGCGCTCGAAGGCGATGTCTGAATGATGGGTGAGTTTGGTGTGATAGCAGGCCAATTGTTCACTGCTGAAAAACAACAACGGCAACTCGAGTTGTGCGGCCAGCTCGACCAGACCCGACTCGTCGCGTTTCAGGTCGATGCTGGCCAGGGCCTTTATTTCGTGAAGTCCGACTTGATGAGCCTGTAACGCCTGATCAAGCAATGCCCGCAGCGTGCTGGCGGGGCAGCCGCGCTGGCAGCCCAGGCCGACCACTAACGTCGGCGCTGTGCGGGTCTCTGTCATGCGTGGTATTGGCCATCGTTTTTGCGTCGGAACAACCAGGCACTGATCAGGCCCAAGGCCAGCCAGAACGCCACGTTGGTCAGCTGCGAAGCGATTTTGAACTGCGCTTCCAGGGCTTCCGGCGCGAGCATCGAATGCACTTCCGGCTGAGGTGCGCCGATGACATGTGGAGTGGCCAGAATCGCCGCGCCCAGCACTTTCATCAGCCAATGACGGCTGAACACGATCAGGGCGATGCCGGCTGCTGTGGACGCCGCCGTGCCGATCCACCAGATCTGCCGCTGTGCCAGATCGGCTGCGGCAGTGCCCGGCAATTCAGGTGGCAGGCCGAGGGTCGGTGCGAGGACGAACGTCGCGTAACCGGCCAAGCCCCAGAGCAGACCTTGTACGGTGCTGTTTGGCGCCCGCAGGGTATAGAGACCGGCGAGCATCAGGGCAAAACCGACCGCGACCACCAGGTTGCCGCCGGTGGTCGACAGCACGCGCTGCCAGCCGTCTTCCGGCTCCCAGGCTTCGGCGTCGTGGGTATGAGCGGCCATGGCGCCGTCGGCGTGTTCATGGGGTTGAACCACTGCCGGCTCGGCTTYTTCGTAGGTTTCGGCTTGAAGGATCAGCGGTGCCACCCAGAAACTTTGCAGCAGGGTCAGCAACAGGGCGGCCAGCAGCCCGGTGAAACCTGCGGTTTGCGCAATACGCTTGATCATTTGGGCAGGTCTCAATGGCACGGGAACGCAGAGCTGTGACGGGTATCGTGCGCGGCGTTGTGCACCGCTTCTATGTGCGAGAAACCGGCGAAATAGACAAGACACGCGCCCAGGATCGACGCACACACGGCGGCGGTCAGGCGTTGGGTCAGGGTTGTGGTGCTGCTGGCGGTGCTGCTGGAGCCGGTGCTGGTGATGATCGACATGGCGCGCTTCCCTCTGGTCTGTCAGCGGGTGAATAGAGCGCATGGAAAACCCCTGCGATTCGGGCTCGCAGACGTTCAAACAGCGCCCGCCCACCGCGGGTTTGTTGTTCCGTGACCGTAAGGGTCACTGTGTGTTGCGGGCCGGTCTCCGGGCTCACGAGGGGCGTTGGCTTTCGCCGTGGCCTGCAAACATCACCTTCCCATGCCGAACTGCTGGCACAGTGGATTTGATGCTTCGCTCGCTTACCGTTGCGGGGGCAGCACCGGACTGACATGGCTTTGAGTAAAGCACATGATTCACCGGTTTCCCGTTTCACCCTGTGAAGGGCACCCGTAACAAAGCGTGTAGGAGAGCATGGGCGGGGGTTGGCCGTCAATTGGCAAGGGTTCTCAACACGCCATTGTGTCGACGCTATCGCGGGCAAGCCTTGCGCCTACAAGACCGCCCTAATCCTGTAGGAGCAAGGCTTGCCCGCGAAAGCGTCCTGATGGCCGCCACAAGACATTGACCCGCTCCCAAGCGATGCGTAGCCTTGCGCTTTCGAGGTTCTTCGGCGTTTGTCGAAGCTAAGAAGGGAACGCGGTCAATGCCGCGGCTGCCCCCGCAACTGTGAACGGTTCAGTTTCTGCCATGCCACTGCATGCGCCAGCCATGGCGCGAGCGGGAAGGCGCAGCAACCGCCAGTCAATCGACTGGCCAGCCGTCAGCCAGGAGACCTGCCTCGACACAGATTCTCACTTTCAACCGGGCGGGGTGATCCGGTGGCGAACTCTTCAGGCATGCGCGTGCGCGCTGCCGGTCGTCGTCCCGTATGCCCGCCACCAAAGCCAAAGGGCATCCGATGAAAACACTGGCCAAACTCCCCGTCACCATCGTTACCGGTTTCCTCGGCTCGGGCAAAACCACGCTGCTGCGGCACATGCTCGACAACGCTCAGGGCCGTCGCATCGCGGTGATCGTCAACGAGTTTGGCGAGCTGGGCATTGACGGCGAAATCCTCAAGCAATGCTCCATCGGCTGCACCGAAGAAGAAGCCAACGGTCGCGTTTATGAGTTGGCCAACGGCTGCCTGTGCTGCACGGTTCAGGAAGAATTCTTCCCGGTGATGCGCGAACTGGTTGCCCGTCGCGGCGACCTCGATCACATCCTCATCGAAACCTCGGGCCTGGCCCTGCCCAAACCGTTGGTTCAAGCCTTCCAATGGCCGGAAATCCGCAGTGCCTGCACCGTCGACGCGGTCATTACCGTCGTCGACAGCCCGGCCGTGGCCGCCGGCACCTTTGCCGCGTTCCCGGATCAGGTCGACGCCCAGCGTAAACTCGACCCGAACCTGGACCATGAATCGCCGCTGCACGAGCTGTTCGCCGACCAATTGGCCAGCGCCGACCTGGTGATCCTCAACAAGGCCGACCTGATCAGCCCTGAAGACCTGGCCCGCGTGCGCCTTGAAGTCGCTGAAGAATTGCCACCGGCGGTCAAAGTCATCGAAGCCAGCAGCGGTCGCCTACCGCTGGACGTGCTGATCGGCCTGGGTGCCGGTTCCGAAGAACACATCGACAGCCGTCACAGCCATCACGACCATCACCACGACGGTGATGACCATGACGACCACGATCACGATGCGTTTGACTCGATCTCCCTCGAACTGCCGCAAGCCGACGAAAGCCTGCTGCTGGATGCGCTGACCCAACTGGTGGTCAAGCACGGCATCCTGCGTGTGAAAGGCTTCGCCGCGATCCCCAACAAACCGATGCGTTTGCTGATTCAGGGCGTGGGCACGCGTTTCGACAAGCACTTTGACCGTCAGTGGGGCGCCGATGAGGCGCGGACCACGCGCTTGGTGTTGATCGGTCAAGACCTGGACGCCGCGCAACTCGAAGCGCAATTGCGCGCCGCGCTCAGCGTTTAAGCCATGCACCTGCTCAGGACCCAGCCCGGCGGTTTCGTGTCGGACGACAACATCGCCGACCTTGGACAAACCCCCGCCGAGCTGGTGATCCTGTGCAGCGGTGATTCCAGCCTGGCGCTGCTCGCAGAAGCCGCGCAGCAATTGCCCGATGATTATCCCAGCGTGCGCCTGGCCAACCCGATGCAGGTGCAAAACCATGCCTCGGTCGACCTGTATGTCGACGAAGTGCTGCGGCACGCCAAGGTGATTCTGATTTCGCTGCACGGCGGCATCGCCTATTGGCGTTACGGCATCGAGCGGCTGGTGGAGCTTTCCCAGCGGGGCGTGCAACTGATTCTGGTGCCGGGTGATGATCGCCCGGACCCGGAACTCAGCGACCTGAGCACCGTGGCGGCCGGCGATCGCGACCGGCTCTGGCAGTTTTTGCGTCAGGGCGGCATGGGCAATGCCCTGGATTTTTTCCGCTGCCTGGCCACTCAATGGCTTGGCCGCGATTACGCCTGGGCCGAGCCCCAAACCCTGCCGCGCACGGCGATTTACCATCCGAAAAAAAGCCCCGCAGCCCTGAAAGACTGGCAAGCCGATTGGCACGCCGATCAACCGGTGGCGGCGGTGTTGTTTTACCGCTCGCATTTGCAGGCGGCCAATACCGGATTTATCGATGTTTTCTGCCAGCGTTTGCAGGCGGCGGGGTTAAATCCCTTGCCGATTGCCGTGGCCAGTTTGAAAGAGCCCGGCTGCCTGACGGTGGTCGAGGATTGGCTGGATGAAGTCGAGGCGGGGGTGATTTTGAACACCACCGGTTTCGCCCAATCCAGCCCCGAAGCGCCGCACCTGCGCCCGTTTCGCCGCAACATCCCGGTGATTCAGGCGATTTGCGCTCAGGACAACGAGCCAGGATGGCGCGCCAGTGAGCAGGGCCTCGGTCCGCGTGACCTGGCGATGCACATCGCATTGCCGGAACTGGACGGCCGCATCATCAGCCGCCCGATCAGCTTCAAGGACTTGGCGTGGCGCAGCGAGCGCAGTCAGTCGGACGTCGTTTGCTATCGTCCTCAACCCGAACGCATGGATTTCGTCGCCGAACTGGCGCGGCGCTGGATCGATCTGGCGCGGCTGGCGAACAGCGAAAAACGTATCGCCCTGATTCTCGCCAACTACCCGACCCGGGATGGGCGCATCGGCAATGGCGTCGGCCTCGATACCCCGGCCGCCGCGTTGAATATCTTGCGTGCGCTGCAGGTCGAGGGTTATCCGCTGTCGGCCGAGTTACCGGACAGCGGAACGGCGTTGATCCAGCAATTACTCGGCGGGGTCAGCAACGACCTCGATACCCTGGATCAGCGTCCCTGCCATCAAAGCCTCACGCTGGACGAATACCGGCAGATGTTCGACGCCTTGCCCGAGGCCAACCGCCAAGCCGTGCTGGAACGCTGGGGCACGCCCGAAAGCGATCCGATGTGCCGTGGCGGACGAATGATGATCGCCGGCCTGCGCTTCGGCCTGACCTTCGTCGGCATTCAGCCGGCGCGTGGTTATCAGGTGGACCCGAGCGCGGTGTATCACGACCCGGACCTGGTGCCGCCGCACGGTTATCTGGCGTTCTACTTCTGGCTGCGCAACACCTACGGGGCCCACGGCGTGATTCACGTCGGCAAGCACGGCAACCTCGAATGGTTGCCGGGCAAAGGTGTCGGGCTCTCGGAAAACTGCTGGCCGGACGTATTGCTCGGGCCGCTGCCGAACATTTATCCGTTTATCGTCAATGACCCGGGCGAGGGCGCGCAGGCCAAGCGCCGCACTCAAGCGGTGATCATCGATCACCTGATGCCGCCGCTGACCCGCGCTGAAACTTACGGGCCATTGCGCAATCTCGAATTACTGGCCGACGAGTATTACGAAGCGCAACTGCTCGATCCGCGTCGTGCTCGGGAATTGCAGCGCGACATCCTGCAACTGGTGCGCGACACCCACATTGACCGTGAACTGCAACTGGACGAAAAACTCGACAGCGATGCCGACGCGGCGATCTGGTTGCCGCGTCTGGACACCTATCTCTGCGATTTGAAGGAATCGCAGATTCGCGATGGCCTGCACATCTTTGGCGAGTCACCGACCGGGCGCTTGCGCATCGACACCTTGCTGGCCTTGCTGCGGATTCCCCGTGGCGATGGTCGTGGTGCGCAATCCAGTTTGCTGCGAGCGTTGGCGAAGGCGTTCGAGCTGGGATTCGATCCTCTGGATTGTGCGTTGGCCGAGCCGTGGACCGGGCCTCGTCCAATTGAACTGCAACTGATGAACGATGAACTCTGGCGTACGGCGGGCGATACCCGTGAACGACTGGAATTGTTCGCCGCACAACTCATCTCGCAAACATTGAGCACCGAGCGCGGACTCTGTGGGAGCGAGCTTGCTCGCGATGCGGTTGAACATTCAACATTGATGTCGATTGACCCACCGCTATCGCGAGCAAGCTCGCTCCCACAGGTTCCGCGCTGGGCAGAAGTGCAAGCCATCCTCGACAGCCTGCGCGAAGTCGTCGCACCACGCCTTGACGCCTGCGGCCCAGCCGAAATGCGCGGTCTGCTCGACGCCCTGAAGGGCCGGTTCGTTCCCGCCGGCCCCAGCGGCGCACCCAGCCGCGGCCGTCTGGACGTGCTGCCTACCGGGCGCAACTTCTATTCGGTGGACGTGCGCAACCTGCCGACCACCACCGCGTGGCGCATCGGTTTCCAGTCGGCCAACCTGATCCTTGAACGACATCTGCAAGACCACGGCGATCATCTGCGCCAACTCGGTTTGTCCGTGTGGGGCACCGCGACCATGCGCACCGGCGGCGACGACATTGCCCAAGCCATGGCGCTGATGGGCGTGCGTCCGGTCTGGGCGACCGGCAGTCAGCGGGTCGACGATTTCGAGATTCTGCCGCTGAGCTTGCTCGACCGCCCGCGTGTGGACGTTACCTTGCGCGTCTCCGGTTTTTTCCGCGATGCCTTTGCCAACCTGATCCGCTTGTTCGACGCCGCGGTGCAAGCGGTCGCCGCGCTGGATGAACCCGACGACCTGAACCCGTTGGCGGCCAAAGTGCGTGCCGAACGTGAAGCGTTGATGCAATCGGGGCTGGATGAAGACGCTGCGAATCGTCAGGCCGGTTGGCGAATTTTCGGGGCCAAACCCGGTGCGTATGGTGCCGGCGTGCAGGGCGCCATCGACGGGCGTCTGTGGCAAAGCCGCGAAGATCTGGCCGAGGTATACCTGAACTGGGGCGGCTATGCTTATGGCGGCTCGGACGAAGGTACCGCCGCTCGCGAACAATTCGCCCAGCGCCTGAGCCAGGTGCAAGCGGTGCTGCAAAACCAGGACAATCGCGAGCACGACTTGCTCGATTCCAACGATTATTACCAGTTCCAGGGCGGCATGCTCGCCGCCGTAGAAAGCCTCAGCGGTGAAGCCGCGGCCAGTTACCACGGCGATCACAGTCAACCGGACTTGCCGAAAATCCGCACCTTGAAGGAAGAGCTGAACCGGGTGATTCGTTCCCGGGCGGCCAATCCAAAGTGGATCGACGGGGCCAAGCGTCACGGCTACAAAGGCGCGTTTGAACTGGCGGCGACGGTCGACAACCTGTTTGCGTTCGACGCCACTACGCAACTGATTGACGATCACCAGTACGCGTTACTGGCCGACGCTTATTTGCTCGATCCGGCGACTCGCGATTTCGTTCGCGAGCACAACCCGCATGCGTTGCGAGACATGACCGAACGGATGCTGGAAGCGCAGCGGCGAGGGATGTGGAAGGAACCGGGCGAGTATCGCGAGGCGCTGGAGAATTTGTTGTTGGATATAGAAGAAGATTCATGAGGGCATGATCGTTCCCACGCTCTGCGTGGGAATGCCTCAACGGACGCTCCGCGTTCGGCTCTGGGGACGCAGAGCGTCCCATGCTGCATTCCCACGCGGAGCGTGGGAACGATCACATCACCGACCACACACGAGACCCGACATGACCGACACCCCGCATTTCCCGTTATCCGCCGTGGTCGGCGCCGACGACTTGAAGCTCGCCCTGTACCTGACCGCCATCGACCCGAAAATCGGTGGCGTACTCATCGAAGGCCCTCGCGGCATGGCCAAATCGACCCTGGCCCGTGGTCTGGCAGATCTGCTCGCCAGCGGTCAATTCGTCACGCTGCCGCTGGGTGCAACCGAGGAACGACTGGTCGGCACCCTCGACCTGGATGCGGCGCTGAGCGATGGCCGTGCGCAATTTTCCCCCGGCGTACTGGCCAAGGCTGACGGCGGCGTGCTCTATGTCGATGAGGTCAATCTGCTGCCCGATCACCTCGTGGACCTGTTGCTTGACGTCGCCGCCAGCGGCACCAACCTGATCGAACGCGACGGCATTTCCCATCGGCATTCGGCGAAATTCGTACTGATCGGCACCATGAACCCGGAAGAGGGCGAGCTGCGTCCACAACTGCTCGATCGCTTTGGCCTGAACGTTGCGCTCAGCGGCCATACCGCACCGACCGAGCGTGGTCAGATCATCCGTCGACGACTGGATTTCGACAGCGATCCGCAACAGTTCTGCGCGCAGTGGGAACATCAACAGCAGGCGCTGCGCGAACGCTGCGAGAAGGCCCGTAGTCTGTTGGCGAGCATCCCCCTCGACGATCAAGCGCTCGCGCTGATTACGGAGCGCTGCTTTGCCGCCGGGGTCGATGGCTTGCGCGCCGACCTGGTCTGGCTGCGCGCCGCCCGCGCCCATGCCGCATGGCAAGGGGCGAACGCGATCACCGAGGACGATATCGACGCCGTCGCCGACTTCGCCTTGCGTCATCGTCGCCGCGAGCAAACACTGCCGGCACCGCAATCCAGTCAGTCACCGTCTGCGCAACCTCCCAACCCGAGCGAAGGCCAGGGCCAATGGGGAGACATGCCGGCCCAGGCGTTGCCGGTCGGCGCCCGCCGTGAAGTGCCGAGCTGGCCAAAAAAGCCTTAGGCATTCGCCCTCGATCTGATGCGGGGGCGAATGCCAGACCCCGCGCAGGACGGCTGGACAACGGCAAGCAAGGCAAGCGTCACGCTGCACGCAGCGGCTCGATCAATTGGCCCGGAACCTTGCTCAACGGCCGGCCACGTCAATGCAGCGATGTACTGTTCCATCTGCGCACGCGAAGCGCCCATGAATTGTGGCTGGTGATCGTCGATGCGTCGGCCTCGACGCGGCGTCATCAAGCATTAAGCGATGCCAAGGGTTTGCTGGCGCAATTGTTCGACGATGCCTATCGCCAACGTGCGCGACTGGCGTTGCTGACGGCCAGCGGCAATGTGCCGAAATGGCAGGTGCAAGGCTTGAAAGCCTCCAGCGGTTTGCGTACCTGGCTTGATGGGCTGGGTGCAAGCGGCGGCACGCCAGTGTTGGCGGCGCTGGAAGAGGCCGGGCGTTGGCTGGTGGCACGGAAAATACGCTTCCCAGCGGAGCAGCAGCGAGTGTTGCTGCTGACCGATGGACGATTGAAAGAGTGGTCAGTTCTGCCTGCTCTGGATTGTCCCATTTTGCTGGTGGATATCGAAAGAGGAGCGATTCGACTAAACCGGGCTAAACGGTTGGCAAGTGACTTGTGTGCCACTTATTTGCATATCGATATCCCGGAATCCCCCATTGTTTTCTGAGGGTAAATGTTCGGGGCGGCACCACTGATGGGCGATCAGTGGTGTGGGGACTCGCAGATCTAAATAAAGTTAATCAGCCCATCCAAAATGGAACCGGTAGCTTGGGTTTTGATGGTTACGGATTTTTTTACTACTTCGTTAGTGTAGTAGCAATTAACTCGGTGTCGATCGAGCAAGTCGATTACTTCGTTGTGTGGGTGTGGGTCATTCGAAGTGCCGAATTTTCGGTTGTTATGGCTGATAATTGCATGATCAGGTTTAATGGCGAGCATTGCGTTGTTGGAAATATTTTCTCTGCTGCCATGATGTGGGACTTTTAGAAACTTCGCAGATATGTCGGTTTTTTCTTCGATCAGTCGTTCAAATACCGAGTTGTCTGCATCACCTGTAAATAACCAGTCGCCGCTGTCGTGCTGGTGTTTGAATACAATGCTGGCTCGGTTGGAGTTCAACTTTACGTGCCGGGAGACGTAGTAATCTATATTGTTTTTTGAGGCGCCGGCGAGTGACTCACTGAGCGTGATGAAAAATAAATGCACGAATTTTCGCGCAAAGAACCCATACTCCAATTGGCTTTCGATGTGGCGGCGCAAAACCAGTGGTGAGACATAGTTAATTATTTCTTCTCTCGGAAGCTCTATTCCATATTCCGAAAGTATAGTAAGCGCTTGTTCGATGGACGTTTCGGAGGTTGGGAAGTCGTCGAAAATTTTTTCGGGGTGGCGAGGGGGGTTCAATATGGTCGCGTGGGTGCACAAAGTATCTCCCTGTGCGACCAACTGCGGGTGCAAGGTGCTGATCAACTTCCAGTTCGGCTGTTTAAGTTTTTCAGTGGTGTGTTTTTTTAGATAGCCGTATATTTTTGTTATTTCAGGAAGATAGTAGGGAATATAAGTGTGGGAAATTTCTATTTTTTTTGACTTTAATAGTCGCGGAACCCCACCGATATGATCTTCGTGTGAGTGGGTGATTAATAACCGATAAATACCTGGGCTCAGTATGTTTTCAATATTCGCCTTGGCGGGACCTGTGTCTATTAGAAGCGGTGGATCGCTTAAATCACAACCTTGTCCTGGATTCAGAATAAAGGCGTCGCCTTGACCTACGTTTATTACAGTTAGCATTGTGAACACTCGGCTTCCATGGCAAATGATGCGCCTCGTCTTCCGGATTGCGATATTGGGAGTGCAAAGTATCGTCCCGGGCGGGCAGAGAGACGATACTAATATGCCATCATCGTGTCTAGCTCAGGTTACTTACTCATCGCCTGACGATACTGGCGAGTCCGTCGGCTGATGTACAACTGGTCAAGAATCAATGCCCACAGCGCCGATACCTGCGGCTGAGGCTTACGCCCGCGGCTGAGTCGCTTGAGCTGAAACTTCACCACCGCCATGTTCGCCAGCGCGGCCAATGGTTTGCGTTTCCAGCGGATCGGCGGCAACTGCGGGTGACTGTTCTGACCTTGGCGCCACTGTTTGACCAATTGCGGTTCGACGGCCATCGCCGTGCCAATGCCGGCCATGGCGATGCCGCTGTCGAGCACCTGCTCCACGATAGCCAGACGCCGGATGCCGCCGGTTACCATCACCGGCATGTTCGCCACACTGGCCAGTTCACCGGCCATTTCCAGAAAGTAGGCTTCGCGCGCCAAGGTCCGGCCGTCGCGGGCTTCACCTTGCATCGCGGGGGCTTCGTAGCTGCCGCCGGAGAGTTCCAGCAGGTCGATGCGTTGCTCATTGAGCCACCGGATCACCTGACGGGCATCGTCGGCATCAAAACCGCCACGCTGGAAGTCGGCGGAATTGAGTTTCACTGCCACACAAAACTGCGGCGATACCGCCTCGCGAACGGCGCGGACCACGTCCAGCAGCAAACGCGCGCGATTTTCCAGTGATCCGCCCCAACGGTCGGTCCGCTGATTGGTCAGCGGCGAGAGGAACTGGCTGAGCAGGTAACCGTGCGCCGCATGGATCTGCACGCCAGTGAACCCGGCCTTTTCGGCGAGAGCTGCGCTGGTGGCGAAGCGGGTGATCACCTCGCTGATATTGGCCTCGGACATGGGTTTGGGCTCGGCAAACATCTTCGAAAAGCCCCCCAGGTCCAGCGCCACCGCCGACGGCGCCAAGGCTTGTTGGCCGAGGTTGGCCATGGTCTGGCGGCCGGGATGGTTCAATTGCACCCAGAAATGCGCACCACCGGCCCGGCCAATGGTTGCCCACTGACGGAACTGTTCGATATGCCGTTCGTCTTCCAGCACCACGCCACCGGGGCCGGTCATGGCGCGGCGATCGATCATGACATTGCCAGTCAGCAACAGGCCGGCTTCGCCCTCGGCCCAGGCCTGATACAGCTGAAACAAGGCGCGTGACGGCCCTTGGCCGGTATCGGCGAGGTTTTCTTCCATCGCGGCTTTGGCGATACGATTACCGACGGTCTGGCCGTTGGGCAGATTTAACGCTTGGAAGGGCGACATGCTTGACTCCTCATCAGTGAAGCGTAGAGGCTAAGCTTAAAGTTAACTTTAATGTCAAGCAGGCAAATGAGGCCGTGATGAAAATTGGTGAATTGGCGCAGTTAAGCGGCTTGAACGCTTCGCGAATCCGGTTTTACGAAGCTCAAGGGTTGATCAGTCAGGTGGCGCGCTCGGCCAATGGCTACCGGCGATACTCAGAGCAGGCCCTGCAAACACTGATGATTATTCAGTGTGCCCAACAGGCGGGGTTCAGCCTCGAAGAGCTGAAGCAGTTATTACCTGACACCGTAACGGGCGAGTTCAAGCGCGATGAACTGGTGGCGGGGCTTGTGCGAAAAGTCGAGCAGATCGAAGAAATGCAACTTCACCTGGCCCAGAGCAAGGCGAAGTTGCTGGGGGTGATCGAAAGCATCGAAGTGCGACCCGAAGGGATAGCCTGTGATGCGAATGCCGAGAGGGTGCTGGCGTCGCTCAAGCATCAGTTCTGATCGATGCATGAATCACCGTAAGCCTGGTAGCGCAGGACATGAGTGGCGCCCGTGGTGTCGACATAGGTCATCTCCCGTGGGCCGATGCCGCAATAATCGCCGTTGGTGATGTTGATGACCCTGGCAATGTTCAGCGATTTCGAATAGCTGTAGTCCTCGACGTTCGAGGGGCTGGCGTTGTCGGCAGAAGCAGCGGCGGCAGTGCCGCTCAGGGCAATCAGACACAGCGCGGACAGAAGGCTTTTCATGATGGGGCTCTCGTAGTGGCTACTGATCAATTTCAGTGGCAGTACGACGAACCCCGTACGGGTTTATTCCAGGCTCAGGGAGAAGTTTTTTTGCACCGGAATCGGATTGCGCATCAGCGTGCCCACCACCAAGGCACACAGCAGCGCCACCAGCCCGGCGACGCAGAGCAACAGACTGAAGCCGCCGACAAAGGCCTGACGCGCCAATGGCTCGACCACTGAGCGTGCAGTTTGCGGTAGCAGGTTCATGGCCGCCGCCATGTCACCGGCAACTACCCGCGAAGCAATGCCTTGTGCCTGGCTGAGCCACACCACGCCTTGAGTGGAAAGGCTGTCGCGCAACAACAGTTCGGTATGACTGGAGAGCAGCGCGCCGTAGACACCGATGGCCAGCACGATGGCGCTGAAACGCATGGTGGTGCTCATGCCCGACGCCATGCCAGTGCGCTCGCGGGGTACGCACGCCATGATGTTCTTTTGCGTGTCGCCATTGAGCAGCCCGGCACCCGCGCCGGTCACGGCAATCGCCAGGGCAAAGGGCAGGTAGCCGCCACTGCTGACCGCCCGGGCACTGAGCAAGTTGCCGCTGCCGACGAGCGTCAACCCGGCCGCCATCAAGGTGGCAGGCGAATAACGGCCGGCCAGTCGCGCTCCGATGCGTGGGCAGATCAGCATGGTCAACGCAAACGGCAGCATCCCCAGCCCCGACGCAATCGCCGAAAAGCCCAAGCCGTTTTGCAGGTAAAACGGCAGCAAGGTCATCATCACTTGAGCGCAACCGGCGTAGGCAAACATGCCGAGCAGTGCGCCGATAAAACGCGGATGCTTGAACAATTGCAGGTCGACCATCGGACGCTGTTGCATCCGCTCAATCACCACGAACAGCCCCAACAATAACGCGCCGCCGATGAGCCGGACGTAAGTGGTCGGGTTGTTCCAGCCAATCCGGTTAGCCTCGATCAACCCCCAGATCAGGCACAACAAACTCGCACTGAATGCCAGGCTGCCCCAGGGATCGAGGCGTGCGGATTGGGAGTCTCTGGATTCCGGCACGGTGCGCCAGACCATGACCATCAAGAACACGCCAATGGGCAGGTTGAGGTAAAAAATCCAGCGCCAGCCGATGTATTCGGTGATCAGTCCGCCGACCGTCGGCGCCGCGGTCATCGCCACCCCCATGCACGCCCCCCAGAACGCCCAGGCTTTGGCCCGCTCGACTTCATCGTGAAAGGTGTGGCCAATGGAGGCCAGTGCCGAGGTCAACAACAGTGCCGCGCCGACGCCTTTGATCGCCCGCGCAATATCGAGGAACAACGCGTTGGGCGCCGCACCGCACCCGAGGGACGCAAGAATGAAAATGCCCAGGCCCCAGAGCAGGGTTTTCTGCCGGCCAAAGCGGTCGGCAATGCTGCCCGCCGGCAGTAGCAGGGCGGCGAACGCCAGCATGTAGGCGCTGACGACCCATTCGATGTCGGCAAAGTTTGCGCCCAGGTCCCGTGCGATGGTCGGCAACGTGACCGCGACGATGTTGGTGTCCAGCACGATCAGCGAGCAGACACCTGAGGCTGTGAGTAACGTCAGTCGCGGGCTGACCTTGGGTTTGACGGGCATGACCGGAGCTCTTTACTGTGAGGGGCCATGCAGCTTATCGCCAGCAGGGGCTTGCTTTGTTAGGCATGGACCGTCAATTCATTACCTTTGGGCTAACGCACTAATGGAAATTCGCCATTTTCGCTATTTTCTGGCCGTTGCCCGGCAGCGCAATTTCACCCGCGCCGCCGAACATTTGGGCATCGCGCCGCCGACCTTGAGCCGACAGATCCAGGACATGGAAAGCGAACTGGGGGCTCGGTTGTTCTTGCGCCAGCAGCGTGACGTGAAGCTGACCGAGGCGGGCGTCGCGCTGGTGATCGAGGCCGAAGCCACCGTGCGCCAATTCGAATGTGCACAGCGCAACGCACAGCGGGCGGGGCGTGGCGACATTGGTCATATCGAACTGGGTTACGTGGCCTCGGCGGTGTTCGGCGGCGTGCTGCAAAAACAGGTGCAAGCCTTCAGCCGCGAATGCCCCGACGTGAGTCTGAATGTGCGGGAAAGCCCCATGGCCACGTTGCCGGCCATGGTGCTCGATGGTCGATTTGACATGGGTTACGTCCGTTCGCCCATGACGCTGCCAGAGGGGCTGGACGAGATCCGCCTCAACGCAGAAGGTTTTGTGCTCGCGGTCTCGGCCGAGTCCTGGCTGTGCCGTTTGCCGGACATCGGCCCGCAACATTTACAAAACGAGACGTTCATCCTGCCGGAACAAATCACCGGCACCTTGCAAGTGGCCGCCCAAGGCGGCTTTTCGCCGACCCTGGGGGCGCAACCGGGCGGGTTGGTGGCCGTGATTGCCTTGGTGTCGTTGGGGCAGGGCGTGGCAGTCGTGCCGGAATCGGTGGTCGGCCACGTCGGTTTGCCCGGCGTCCTGTATCGCAAGATAAGCTGCTGTGAAGCGACGTCCTGGCTGTCGCTGATTTATCGTCGCTTCGAGAAATCGGCGGCGGTGGTGAGGTACATCGAGCAGGTCAAACATTCCTGAGCACGACAATTTCGCGAGCAAGCTTGCACGCGATAGCGTCCTGTCAAACACCACTATTGCCAAGCCTTAACACCCGGCTCGACGATTCAACCGCTCAAAGGCCCGAGGCACGGTACACAATCTGCGCAACGTCTGGCGCAACCATGCCAGATCGTGACTCGGCGCCTGACGCACATATCGCGGCCTGAGCCTGCCGACGTGGTGGGCGAAATCCTGCTCCAGGGTCTCCTGAGAGCCAATGCCCTTGAGTTTCTTCCTCAATCTCCCGTCCTTGAAAAACAGCACCGTCGGCGTACCCGTAACGTTCGGATGCCGAGGTGATTCGCTGGTGTTCAACACGTAGATATTCGCGTGATGGCGATAGCGCTCGGCAACCTGGCGAAAGATCGGTTCCGCCCATTCGCAGGCCGGGCAGTGTTCGTTGCCGAAATACAGGATCACAGGACGCCAGGTTTTCAGTGCCTTGCGATACACCGGGGCCAGCGATGTCAGGTGGGTTGTCGAGCTCATTGAAATCTCCTTTTCACAACGACCATCGAGGGTTTGTCGACGGTAAAGGAGGGAAGTGGGGTGGGTCTACTGTCAGAAATTACAGGTGGGAAACTTCTTACGTTGTCTCGGAAGTTGCGCACGGTATTACACGATTCTCTCGACGGAGATCTCAGAAATCCAGATGCGTATGACGTGATACTTTTTGTGCAATCGAGAACAAGCACTGTTCAGGATCTGTAATGAGACACCCTTGCCTTGGGGGCGTGAAATTTCTCTCAAAAGGATGGAGCTCAGATGCGCTTTAGAGTGCTATTTTTAGCGTCTCTAAAAGCACTCATAGGAACAAATTCATGACACATATCGTGCTTTCGCAAGTCGTGGCGAGCATCTCCGAGCTGAAAAAAAACCCGATGGGTACGGTTGCTGCCGGTGGTGGTTTATCTGTTGCGATCCTCAACCGTAATGAGCCGGCTTTCTATTGCGTTCCCGCCAAGGAGTACGAAGCGATGATGAGTCGTTTGGAAGATTTGGAGTTAATCGCTCTTTGCAAAGAACGAGAGAACGATCCCACCATAAAGGTTTCAATTGATGACCTATGAGCTGGAATTCTCTGAAAAAGCGTGGAAAGAATGGCAAAAGCTGGGGGGCAACCTAAGGGAGCAATTCAAAAGGAAGCTTCAGGAGCGACTGCTTAATCCGCATGTTCCCGCAGACCGGCTAAGCGGGCTTGGAAATGCTTACAAGATCAAGCTACGTAGTGCTGGATACAAGATGGTTTATCGAGTGAAGGACGAGGTGTTGATAGTGACTGTCATCGCCGTGGGGAAACGAGAACGGGGCGATGTTTACAAAAATGCAGGCGATCGCTGACGGGAGCTGTCTGAAGGCTTATTCCGAAAGGGATGTGCGCCGACGGAGACTCTGTACTCGTAGATGCCAGATGCCCTGATTGATCGTGGAAGAAAATGTGGAGTTTAGGACACGCAATACTTTGCCCTTCTCGATTCCTCCAAGAAAGAATGCATTATTAGTCAGCACCGTCTTGGCTCATCGACATCCCAGATGTGAACCAGATACCCGCCAACTGTGGCCAACGGTAGCGCTCCCTTGATCGTGCGTTCCGTAACACTCTTGCCGTGCTTTCGCACATCCATTTGATTCAAAACACTTTTCAATCTCCCCAACATTCCCTCCACAACCTGTGGCACACTTTCTGCTGTCTATTCCGCTGTTACATACTCGTGTCCGGTATAGCGGAATAAACATCACTCTGGAGTGCTTGCCATGCATCGCCGACCTTCCTTGTTTAAAGCGTGTGTTTTCCTTTTCGCCGCGTCTGCCTCTGTCATGGGCATGGCCCAGGCAGCAGACAGCAAGCTCGATAGCGTGCTGGCCCGCGGGAAATTGATTGTGGGCACGGGCAGCACCAATGCGCCGTGGCACTTCCAGGGAGCGGATGGCAAGTTGCAGGGGTTCGATATCGATATCGGGCGGATGATTGCCAAGGGGTTGTTCAACGACCCGACCAAGGTCGAGTTCGTGGTGCAGTCGTCCGATGCGCGGATTCCCAATCTGCTGACCGACAAGGTCGACATCAGTTGCCAGTTCATTACCGTGACCGCCAGCCGTGCGCAGCAGGTGGCGTTCACCTTGCCGTACTACCGCGAAGGCGTCGGCCTGCTGTTGCCGGCGAACAGCAAGTACAAGGAAATCGAAGACCTCAAGGCCGCTGGCGACAGCGTGACCGTGGCGGTGTTGCAGAACGTGTACGCCGAGGAGTTGGTGCACCAGGCACTGCCCAAGGCCAAGGTCGATCAGTACGACAGTGTGGATTTGATGTACCAGGCCGTGAACTCCGGCCGTGCCGATGCCGCCGCCACCGATCAGTCGTCGGTCAAATACCTGATGGTGCAGAACCCTGGCCGCTATCGCAGCCCGACTTACGCCTGGAGCCCGCAAACCTACGCCTGCGCAGTCAAACGTGGCGATCAGGACTGGCTGAACTTCGTCAACACCACCTTGCATGAAGCCATGACCGGCGTGGAGTTCCCGACCTACGCGGCGTCGTTCAAACAGTGGTTCGGTGTCGAGCTGCCGTCGCCGGCCATCGGTTTCCCTGTCGAATTCAAATGATCCCGTGAGAGCGGGGCGCCTGTAACGCGCCCCGCTCAAGGTACTGCTGACCATGAACTATCAGTTGAATTTTGCCGCCGTGTGGCGCGATTTCGACACCTTGCTGGCGGGGCTCGGTCTGGGCCTCGAACTGGCACTGGTGTCGATCGCCATCGGCTGCGTGATCGGCCTGATGATGGCGTTTGCTTTGCTTTCGAAGCACCGCGCATTGCGGGTGCTGGCGTCGGTGTATGTGACGGTGATCCGCAATACGCCGATTCTGGTATTGATTCTGTTGATCTACTTTGCCTTGCCCAGCCTGGGCATTCGCCTGGACAAGATCCCGTCGTTCATCATCACGTTGTCGCTGTATGCCGGGGCGTATCTGACCGAAGTGTTCCGGGGTGGCTTGCTGAGTATTCCCAAGGGGCTACGCGAGGCCGGGTTGGCCATTGGCCTGGGCGAGTGGCAGGTCAAGGCGTACGTCACCGTACCGGTGATGTTGCGCAATGTGCTGCCGGCCTTGTCGAACAACTTCATCTCGCTGTTCAAGGACACCTCTCTGGCCGCGGCGATTGCCGTGCCGGAGCTGACCTATTACGCGCGCAAGATCAATGTCGAGAGCTACCGGGTGATTGAAACCTGGCTGGTGACCACGGCGCTCTATGTTGCGGCCTGCTACCTCATTGCCATGATGCTGCGTTACCTCGAACAGCGTCTGGCGATCCGCCGATAGGAGGCCCCATGTACGAATCCCCCAGTTGGTTGAATGAGTTATGGGTGGCCCGCGAAGTGTTGTGGCAAGGCTTTTTGACCAGCGTGCAGGTGTCGGCACTGGCCATTTTGCTGGGCACGATGGTCGGCATTGTCGCCGGCCTGGTGCTGACCTACGGCAAGTTCTGGATGCGCGCGCCGTTTCGTTTTTATGTCGACCTGATTCGCGGGACGCCGGTATTTGTGTTGGTGCTGGCCTGCTTCTATATGGCGCCGGCACTGGGTTGGCAGATCAGCGCGTTTCAGGCCGGTGCCTTGGGTCTGACGCTGTTTTGCGGCTCCCACGTCGCCGAAATCGTGCGCGGTGCGTTGCAGGCATTACCCAGCGGGCAGATGGAAGCGAGCAAAGCCATCGGCCTGACGTTTTATCAGGCCCTCGGGTATGTGCTGTTGCCTCAGGCGCTGCGGCAAATCCTGCCGACCTGGGTCAACTCATCGACCGAGATCGTCAAGGCGTCGACCCTGTTGTCGGTGATCGGTGTGGCCGAGTTGCTGCTCAGCACGCAGCAGATCATCGCCCGGACCTTCATGACCCTGGAGTTTTACCTGTTCGCCGGATTTCTGTTTTTCGTCATCAACTACGGCATCGAATTACTCGGCCGGCACATTGAAAAGCGGGTGGCCTTGCCATGACTCAAACTTCCAACATACAAAACGGCCAGGCCCTGCTGGACATTCGCGRGCTGCACAAACAGTACGGCAAGCTCGAAGTGCTCAAGGGCGTAGACCTGAGCATGCAGCGCGGCAACGTCGTCACACTGATCGGCTCCAGCGGCTCGGGCAAAACCACACTGTTGCGTTGCGTGAACATGCTCGAAGAGTTTCAGGGTGGGCAGATCATGCTCGATGGCGAGTCCATCGGTTATGACGAGGTCAACGGCAAGCGTGTGCGCCATGCGGAAAAAGTCATCGCCCGTCATCGTGCAATGACCGGCATGGCGTTCCAGCAGTTCAACCTGTTCCCGCACCTTACGGCGTTGCAGAACGTCACGCTGGGTTTGCTCAAGGTCAAGAAGCTGCACAAGGACGAAGCGGTCGCGCTGGCGGAAAAATGGCTGGAGCGCGTCGGTTTGCTGGAGCGCCGTGATCACTATCCCGGTCAGTTGTCCGGCGGTCAGCAACAGCGCGTGGCGATTGCCCGGGCGATTGCGATGAACCCGAGCCTGATGCTGTTTGATGAAGTCACCTCGGCGCTCGACCCTGAGCTGGTCGGCGAGGTGCTGAACGTGATCAAGGGCCTGGCCGACGAAGGCATGACCATGTTGCTGGTCACCCACGAAATGCGTTTTGCATTCGAAGTTTCGGACAAGATCGTTTTCATGAATCAGGGGCGCATTGAAGAGCAGGGGCCACCCAAGGAGCTGTTCGAACGCCCGCAATCGCCGCGTCTGGCGGAATTTCTCAAGAACACGCGTTTCTGATTTTTTTCAGAAGCATTTTCACTTCTCAATCAGGAGAAACACTCATGAGCATTACTCGTTACGGCACCGGCAGCACCGCCGGTGGCGGCCAGCCCCGTCCTTTTGCACGCGCCGTTGAAGCCGATGGCTGGCTGCATGTGTCTGGCCAGGTGCCGGCGCTGGATGGCGAAATCATTGTGGGTGGCATTGTCGAGCAGACTCACCAGACCATGAAAAACCTGATCGCGATTCTCGAAGAGGCCGGTTATGGCCTGGAAGACGTGGTGCGCACGGGCGTATGGCTGGAAGACCCACGGGATTTCTGGAGCTTCAACAAAGTGTTTTCCGAGTACTTCAGCCCCGAGCACGCCCCGGCGCGCGCGTGTGTGCAGGCGAACATGATGGTCGACTGCAAGGTTGAGATCGACTGCATCGCGTACAAGAAAAAGGCCTGAACCGAGGTGACTACATCGCGGGCAAGCCACGCTCCCACATTGGATCTCCAGTGTTCACACAATCCCTGTGGGAGCTGGCTTGCCAGCGATGGCGGCCTAACGGTAACCGCGGGACTCTGGGTAAACTCCCCGGCGAATTTGAATGGGAACCACTGACATGACCGAAGACACCATCAAGCGCCGGGCACGCGGGCTGGACCGGGCGTTCGATATCCTCGACTTCCTCAAGGAAATCGGCAAACCCCTGCGCCCGAACGAAATCGCCAGCGGCATCGGCAGTCCGAAATCCACGGTCTACGAACTGGTGGCCTCGCTGCTGGAACGTCGGGTTCTGGAGGCCGTGGGCAAGGACGGTCACGTTTACCTCGGCCGTCAGCTGTACTTCCTGGGACAGGCGCATTTGCGTCATTTCGACCTGACCCGCGAGGCTGATCATGCCTTGCAGGAGATCGTCAGCCAGACCCATGAAACCGCCCAGATGTGCCTGCTCAACGGGCGCAAATACACGGTGGCGCTGATGAAGGAAGGCGAGCGGCATTTCCGCATTTCTTCGGACATCGGCGAGAACGCGCCGATTCCGTGGACGGCGTCCGGGCGCCTTCTGCTGACGCACTTGAGTGACCAGGAAATCGTCGACTTGATCGACCACGACGACTTCATCCTGCCCAACGGCGAGCGTCTGGCGCTGGAGCAGTTTCTCCAGGAGATCCGTCAGGCCGGTATCGAGGGCTTCTTCTCTTTCGATAGTGTCGCCGACACCTTTACCCACTGCTTCGCCGCTCCGGTCAAAGACCCGACGGGCGTGGCCATCGCGACCCTGTGCATCGTCGCCCCACGGGACGATGCCAAGAACAATTACGACGCTTATCGCCGGGTGCTGATCGACAGCGCCAACAGCCTGGCCCGGCGTATCAACGAATAACAGCGGCTGCATGTGGCCGCGAATGTGAGGAGCTCGACCATGTCTACTGCCCAAAATACTGCCGCCGTGGAAAAGGGCTTTGCCCAGACCGGCGCCAATCTGGTACGCGACGTCAGCCTGCCGGCGCTGGTGCTGCACCGCGAAGCGCTGGAGCACAACATTCGGTGGATGCAGACGTTTGTCAGCAACAGCGGTGCCGAACTCGCGCCCCACGGTAAAACCAGCATGACCCCGGCACTGTTTCGCCGCCAACTGGACGCCGGTGCCTGGGGCATCACCCTGGCGAGCGCTACGCAAACTCGCGCGGCTTACGCCCACGGTGTGCGTCGGGTGCTGATGGCCAACCAGTTGGTGGGCACGCCGAACATGGCGCTGATCGCCGATCTGCTGGCAGACCCGACCTTTGATTTCCATTGCATGGTCGATCACCCGGACAACGTCGCCGACCTCGGGGCGTTCTTTGCCTCGCGCGGTGTGCGCCTGAACGTGATGATCGAATACGGCGTGGTGGGTGGTCGTTGCGGTTGCCGCACGGAAGACGAAGTTCTCGCACTGGCCAAAGCGATCAACGCACAACCGGCGTTGGCACTGACCGGTATCGAAGGCTACGAAGGCGTGATCCATGGTGATCATGCGGTCACCGGCATTCGTGATTTCGCCGGGTCATTGGTGCGCTTGGCCGTGCAGTTGCAGGACAGTGGCGCATTTGCGATTACCAAGCCGATCATCACCGCTTCGGGATCGGCTTGGTATGACTTGATTGCCGAGGAGTTCGAAGCGCAAAACGCCGGCGGCCGTTTCCTCAGCGTGCTGCGTCCCGGCAGCTACGTGGCGCACGATCATGGCATCTACAAAGAAGCGCAGTGCTGCGTGCTCGACCGTCGCAGCGACCTGCACGAAGGCCTGCGCCCGGCACTGGAAGTCTGGGCGCACGTGCAGTCGATGCCGGAACCGGGTTTTGCGGTGATTGCCCTGGGCAAGCGCGATGTGGCCTACGACGCCGGTTTGCCGGTGCCGCTGCTGCGTTACAAGGCCGGGGTGATCCCGGCCAACGGCGATGACGTCAGCGCCTGCAAGGTGACAGCGGTGATGGATCAACACGCGTTCATGACCGTCGCGCCGGGGGTTGAATTGCGGGTGGGCGACATCATTTCGTTCGGCACCTCGCACCCGTGCCTGACGTTCGACAAGTGGCGTACCGGGTGTCTGGTGGATGAACAGCTGAATGTCATCGAAACCATGGAAACCTGTTTCTAAGGCTTGATACCGAGGTGCGGCAATCGCGGGCAAGCCCGGCTCCTACAGGGGTTAGACGATCCCTGTAGGAGCGGAGCTTGCTCGCGATGAGGCCCGCCCAGACAACAAAGAAACACCAGAGACCCCACACAATGCACACCATCAACACCCTGGGGCCAGATGCCCCACGCATCGCCCTGATCGGCGAATGCATGATCGAGCTGCAACATCGCGCCGACGGCAGCCTCCAACAAAGCTTCGGCGGCGATACCCTGAACACCGCCGTCTACCTGGCCCGTGAACTGGGCGAGCGCGGTATCGTCGACTACGTCACGGCCCTGGGCGACGACAGTTTCAGCGATGCGATGTGCCAGCACTGGGCCAGCGAAGACATCGGCTTGGGCATGGTCCAGCGTTTGCCCGGTCGCTTGCCCGGTTTGTATTGCATCCAGACCGATGCCGCCGGTGAGCGCCGTTTCCTCTACTGGCGCAACGAAGCCGCCGTGCGCGATTGCTTCACCACGCCAGCGGCCGCGCCGATCCTGGCGGCGCTGCCGGATTACGATGTGCTGTATTTCAGCGGCATTACCCTGGCGGTGCTCGGTGTGCAAGGTCGGGAAAAGTTGCTGGAAACGTTGATTGAGGCCCGTCAGCGAGATGCGCGGATCGTCTTCGACAACAATTATCGGCCACGGCTGTGGACTTCAGTCGAAGAAGCTCGCGCGGCGTATCGCAGTGTTTTGCCGTATGTGGACCTGGCGTTGCTGACCCTTGAGGACGAGCAGGCGCTGTTTCATTTCTCCAGCGGCGAGGCGGTGTTCGAGGCTTACGAGCAGATCGGTACGCCGGAAGTGGTGCTCAAGCGTGGCGCCGAGGCCTGTTTGATTCGTTGCGACGGCGAGATGTTCGAGGTGCCGGCGCAGAAGGTCGAGCGCGTTGTAGACACCACGGCGGCGGGGGATTCGTTCAGTGCGGCGTATCTGGCCAGCCGACTCAAGGGCGGGAGCCCGGCCGAGGCGGCGGAGGCGGGGCATCGATTGGCAAGCCGGGTGATTCAGGTGCCGGGGGCGTTGATCCCAAGATAGCGGTGGATGGCCACTGGCTGCGCCATCGGTTCGCGAGCAGGCTCGCTCCGACAGTGGATCTTCGGTGTTCACAAAACCTGTGGGAGCGGGCTTGCCCGCGATGGGGCCCAACAGCCAACCGATCAATCCCGGTAAAACACCTGCACCAGGTGATACCCGAACTTGCTCTTGATTGGCCCATGCACCACCCGCAGCGGTTTCTTGAAAATCACCGCATCAATGACCCCGACCATCTGCCCCGGCCGAACTTCACCCAGGTCGCCGCCGCGCTTGCCGGACGGGCAGGTGGAGTACTTTTTGGCCAGCACATCGAAGGCTTCGCCCTTGGCGATGCGTTGTTTGAGCTGCTCGGCTTCTTCCGAGGTTTTCACCAGAATATGGCGGGCTTGAGCTTTCATTGGGGCATACCTTGCAACGGTGGTGGCTATGTTGGTACCAGCGGGGCGCGCGATTATGCCTTAACTCAGTCCGGTTGGCCGATCATCGTGCGAATCTTGTTGGCCAGCAGATCAATGGAAAAAGGCTTGGCGACCATGTCCATGCCTTCTTCGAGGAACCCCTGGCGTTCGGCGGCTGTTTCCGCGTAACCGGTCATGAACAGCACTTTCAGTCCCGGGCGATGCTGGCGGGCGATCTCTGCCAGCTGCCGTCCGTTCATGCCCGGCAGCCCGACATCGGTCACCAGCAGGTCGACGCGCAAATCAGATTCCAGCAAGGGCAGGGCCGTTGTCGCATCTTCGGCTTCGTAAGCGTGGTAACCCAGCTCTTTGAGCAGATCGAGCACCAGCATGCGCACCGCCGGATCATCTTCCACCAACACCACGGTTTCCCCGGCAATCGCTGCGGGTGCCTCGCCCGTCACCGGCGTCAGCACGTCCTGCGGTTCCATGGCGTGCAGGCGTGGCAAATACAGGCGCACGCTGGTGCCCTGGCCCGGCAAGCTGAACAGGCTGACATGCCCGCCCGATTGCTGGGCGAAGCCGTAAATCATCGACAACCCCAGGCCGGTGCCCTGGCCGATGGGCTTGGTGGTGAAGAACGGGTCGAACGCCTTGGCCAATACCGACGGTGTCATGCCGGTGCCGTTGTCGCTGACGGCGATCATCACGTAGTCCCCGGCCTTGACCGGTTCCACCGTGGTGATGTCGCTGCCGTCGAGGTAAACATTCGCCGTTTCGATCAGCAGTTCGCCGCCACCGGGCATCGCATCGCGGGCGTTGATCACCAGGTTGAGCAGGGCATTTTCCAGTTGGCTGACGTCGGTGCTGATCGACCAGACTTCATCGGCCAGTTGCAGTTTGAGCTCGATGTGGTCGCCCTTGGTCCGGCTGAGCAAATCCTCCAGCGAACGCACCAGCTCGTTGGCATTGAGCGGCTTGCGATCCAGTGACTGGCGACGGGAGAACGCCAGCAGGCGATGGGTCAGCGCGGCGGCGCGGTTGGCCGAGGACACGGCGGCTTCGGTAAAACGGCCAATCTCGGCAGTACGCCCGTCGGCGATGTAGCGCTGCATCAGGTCGAGACTGCCGATGATCCCGGTGAGCATGTTGTTGAAGTCATGGGCGATACCGCCGGTGAGTTGGCCGACGGCCTCCATTTTCTGTGCATGACGCAAGGCGTCCTCGGCACGCTCGCGTTCGACCATCTCGTTCTGCAGACGCTGGTTGGYTTCGGCCAACTGCTGTGTGCGGGCGGCGACGCGCTCTTCCAGGGTTTCGTTGAGGTTGCGCAAGGCTTCCTCGGTCTGCTTGCGCTCGGTTTCGTCGATTACAAAAATGTAGAAACCATTCACCGCGCCGTCCGCACCGTGGCGCGGCAGGTAATTCATCAGCGCCTGGCGCAGGCTGCCGTCACGGTGTGGCGTGCTGATACTGAAACTGCAGGGCTTGCCCTTCAGGGCTTCGCCGATGTATTCGGCGCGCAACGCATAGGCCTCGTCACCCAGCACTTCACGAATGGTTTTGCCAAAGAGCTCTTGGGGCGTCAGGCCGTACCAGTCCAGGTAGGCGGAATTGTTCAGGCGAAAACGCTCTTCACTGTCGACGTAGCTGATCAGGATCGGCATGGCATTGATGATCAGTTGCAGCTCGGTCTGGCTTTGGCGCAGCGCCTGTTCGGTGTGTTTGCGCTCGGTAAGGTCCAGCGCCGCCCCGAGAAAACGCATCGGCCGGCCATGGTGATCCTTATAGCAACGACCCCGGGCAAACACCCAGCGCAACTGGCCGTCGGGTTGCAGCAGGCGATACTCCTCGGCGTACTCGGTGCCATGGGTGATGCAGTGCTTGATGCTGCGCGCGATCATCGCCCGGTCTTCGGGGTGCACGCCGTGCAAGTACTCGCTGATGGGTAACTGCCCGGCCAGTTCCGGGTTGACGCCGTGCAGTTGGGCGAAATGGGCATCGGCGAGGAAACGGTCTTCGCCGATGTCCCAATCCCAGGTGCCGACCGCGTCGGTGGCGGCCAAAGCCAGTTGCAGGCGTTGCTCGGTTTCGCGCTGGGCCTTGAGGCTCGCGGCTGAGCGCTGTTCAAGCTCCAGCGCGATACGGCGGCGTTCGTTGGTTTCAATGGCGGTGACCAGGATTCCGGCGACCTCGGCGCTTTCATCGCGGATCGGGCTGTAGGTCAAATCCAGCCAGAAGTCGGAATCCGCACCGTCACGCTGCAAGGTAAAGCGCTGTTCGCTGTAGGTGCGTACCTGGCCCTGTAGGACAGCGCTGTAAATCGGGTCGGTAAAGTCCTGGAGATCTGGCCAGATTTGATGCGTCGGCTGTCCGAAAGCGTGTGGATGCTTGCTGCCGGCGAGGAGGGCGAAGCCATCGTTGTAAATCTGTGTCAGTTGCGGACCCCACAGCAACAGCATTGGCATCGGTGAGTGGATCACGATATCCACGGCGGTGCGCAGGCTCTGTGGCCAGGTGCCGGCCGCGCCCAATGGGGTGCGTGTCCAGTCCAGCCTGGCAATCAAGGCCTGGGCATCGCTGCCGATGGGGAATGCGTTCATCAAGTCGTCCTGCGTTTAAACCGGTGTGGCGGCGTCTGCTTTTCTCGTAGAGGGGTAGACGCTGGATGGCCCGTTTGGGGTCATTATTTTTGCATTGAATGCTTTGCGGGCGCTTTTTGCCATGGAAATCGATGCGCTGTCAGCCCCGCGGGCCAACTGTAATGACGCTGACCCACAGGGAAACATTTTCAATCCTGCAGTTCGGGGCGGTTTCGGAACTGTTCCAGCGCCTCGGGATTGGCCAGTGCATCGGTGTTTTTGACCTTTTGCCCATGCACCACATTGCGTACCGCCAACTCGACGACCTTGCCGCTGATGGTCCGTGGAATATCGGTCACCGCGACGATCTTCGCTGGCACATGCCGGGGCGTGGTGTTGTCTCGAATGACCTGACGAATCTGCTGTTGCAGCGCTTCATCGAGTTCAACGCCCTCACGCACGCGCACAAACAGCACCACCCGCACGTCTCCCTGCCATTGTTGACCAATGGCCACGCTGTCCAGCACTTGCGGGACTTTTTCCACCTGGCGGTAAATCTCCGCCGTACCGATGCGCACGCCGCCAGGGTTAAGCACCGCGTCCGAACGGCCATGGATCATCATCGCGCCGTGCGGCAGTTGTTCGGCGTAATCGCCTTGGGCCCAGACACCCGGGAACTGGCTGAAATACGAGGTGTGAAGCTTCTCCTGCTGCGGGTCATTCCAGAAACCGATGGGCATCGCCGGAAAGTGCCGGGTGCACACCAATTCACCTTTTTCGCCAATCACAGGCTTGCCGTCGTCGTTCCAGACTTCGACCGCCATGCCCAGGCTTTTGCCCTGAATCTCGCCACGGCATACCGGTTGAAACGGATTGCTGTTCACGAAGCACGAAACGATGTCGGTACCTCCGGACATCGAGGCCAGGCACAGGTCAGTCTTGAAGTCGCGATAGACGTAATCGTAACTCTGCGGTGACAGCGCGGAGCCGGTGCAGAGCAGGGTTTTCAGGCTGCTCAGGTCGTGACTTTCGCGCGGTTTGACGCCGTTGCTTTCCAGGGTCGCGAGGTACTTGGGGCTGGTGCCGAAGACGCTGATGCACTCGTCGTCGATCAGGTCGATCAAGCGTTGCGGGTCCGGATGGAAGGGTGAGCCGTCGTACAGGACAACGGCGCTACCCACCGCCAGCGCCGAGACCAGCCAATTCCACATCATCCAGCCGCAAGTTGTGTAGTAGAACAGGCGGTCGCCGGCGCCCAGATCACAATGCAAGCCGTGTTCCTTGACGTGTTGCAGCAGTACGCCACCGGTGCTGTGGACGATGCATTTCGGCACGCCAGTGGTGCCGCTGGAATAGAGGATGTACAGCGGATGAGCGAAGGGTACGGGGACGAAATCCGGTTCACCGCCGACGTCGTAGAAATCCTCCCAGAGCGTGACATTGGCCGGGGTGTGGAAGTCCACGATGTGTGCCTGCGGCTTTGCAAAAGGCACCACGATCAACTGCTGCAACGACGGCAGGCGTTCCAGGATTTCATTGATTTTGCCGGTCTGGTCGATGTCCTTGCCGGCATAGTGGTAACCGGCGCAGGTGACCAGTACTTTCGGTTCGATCTGGCCGAAACGGTCGATCACGCCCTGGGTGCCAAAATCCGGCGACGAACAGGACCAGATCGCCCCCAGGCTCGTGGTGCCGAGCATGGCCACCAGCGTTTGCCAGGTGTTGGGCATGCACGCCGTTACGCGATCACCGAGGCCGACACCCGCAGCGATCAGGCTGTGTTGGAACCCGGCAACGTGCTCGGCGAGTTCCGCCCACGTCAGGTGTTCGCGCTGGCCATTCTCGCCAATGGCAATCACCGCGATGGCATCGTCGCGACGGCGTAGCAGGTGTTCGGCAAAATTCAGGGTGGCGCCGGGGAACCACTGGGCGCTGGGCATTTGCGTGCCCTCGACCAACACCGCATCCGGCTGATCGTGAAAACGGACGTCGAAGAAATCGACGATGGCTTGCCAGAAGTCTTCGCGATGATCGATGGACCATTGGTGCAGGGCGGGGTAGTCATCGATATGGATGTGGTGTCGCTGACTGATGGAACGCCGAAAGGCGTCCATGCGCGTCTTGGCGATTCGCTCGGCGCTGGGTTGCCAGAGGATGTCGGACATGATTTGCCTCTTCTTCTCTCGTTCCCACGCTCCGCGTGGGAATGCCTCAACGGACGCTCCGCGTTCGGCACTTGGGACGCAGAGCGTCCCGGGCTGCATTCCCACGCAGAGCGTGGGAACGATCAGGGTGGGTTACTGCGCCAACCACCCGCCATCAATATTCCACGCCGCGCCACGTACCTGGCTGCCGGCTTCGCTGCACAAAAACAGCACCAGTTCACCCAGTTGCGGCGGCGTCACGAACTCCAGCGACGGCTGCTTCTCGGCCAGTAAATCATGCTGCGCCTGTTGCGGATCAACCCCGGTCGCGGCGCGGTCATCAATCTGCTTCTGCACCAGCGGCGTCAGCACCCATCCCGGGCAAATCGCGTTACAGGTGACGTGGGTCGTCGCGGTTTCCAGGCCGACCACTTTGGTCAAGCCGATCACTCCATGCTTGGCGGCGACGTAGGCAGCCTTGCCCGTCGACCCGACCTGGCCATGCACCGAGGCGATGTTGATGATCCGCCCCCAATTCTTGGCCCGCATGCGCGGCAGGCACAGGCGGGTGCTGTGAAACACCGACGACAGGTTGATCGCGATAATCGAATCCCAGCGTTCCACCGGAAACTCTTCCACCGGCGCCACATGCTGGATGCCAGCGTTGTTGACCAGAATGTCGATGCCACCGAACTCACGGTCGGCATAAGCGACCATGTCGGCAATCTGCGCCGGGTCGCTGACGTCGGCCGGATGATGACCGACCTTGCCGCCGAACTGCTGGACTTCGGCAATCACCTTGGAGGCGTCGCCGAAACCATTGAGCACCACGTTCGCGCCAGCCTTGGCCAGGCTGAGCGCGATGCCCAGGCCGATGCCGCTGGTAGAACCGGTGACCAGCGCAGTTTTGCCTGTAAGAGTCGTCATGAATACCTCACACAATGCCAGTGGCGTAGAAAGTGCCGATGACCACGAAGACCGCCAGGGTCTTGATCAGCGTAATACAGAAAATGTCTTTGTAGGCCTCGCGGTGCGTCAGGCCGGTGACCGCCAGCAACGTGATCACGGCGCCGTTGTGCGGCAGGGTGTCCATGCCGCCACTGGCCATCGCGGCCACACGGTGCAGCACTTCCAGCGGAATGTTGGCTGCATGGGCAGCGGCGATGAAGTCATTGGCCATGGCCGCCAGCGCAATGCTCATGCCGCCCGACGCAGAACCGGTGATGCCGGCCAGCAAGGTCACGGTAATCGCTTCATTGACCAGCGGGTTGGGGATGCTCTTGAGCCAGTCGGCCAGCACCAGGAAGCCTGGCAACGAGGCGATCACCGCGCCGAAGCCGTATTCCGAAGCGGTGTTCATCGCCGCGAGCAACGAACCGCTGACTGCACTTCGGCTGCCTTCAGCCAACTTGCCGCGAATCGCCTGGAAGCCGAACACCAGCACCATGATGATGCCGACCAGCAAGGCTGCCTGAACCGCCCAAATCGCGGTGAGCTTGGAGATATCGGTGGTGACCGGCGCCGCCATACCCGGCAGCGCGAGGCTGTGGGTCTTGCCGTACCACTGCGGAATCCACTGGGTAAACAGCAGGTTCATGATGCCGACGGCCAGTAGCGGCGACAGGGCGATCCACGGGTTGGGCAGCTTGATGTCGGCAGCAGTTTCCGGCTCGTTGCGCAGTTCGGTGCCATAACCTTCACCGGCAAGCTGAGCCTTGTTGCGCTGGCGCTGAAGAAACAGCATGCCCGCGCAGAACACGAAGATCGCGCCGATCACACCCAACCACGGCGCCGCCCACGCGGTCGTGTTGAAGAAGGTGCTGGGGATGATGTTCTGTATTTGCGGAGTGCCGGGCAGGGCGTCCATGGTGAACGAGAATGCGCCGAGGGCGATGGTTGCCGGGATCAAACGCTTGGGGATGTTGCTCTGGCGGAACATTTCGGCGGCAAACGGATACACCGCGAAGACCACCACAAACAGCGACACGCCGCCGTATGTCAGCAGGGCGCAGACCAGCACAATCACCAGCATCGCCTGGCGCGTGCCGAGCAGGCGAATAGCAGCGGCGACGATGGAGCGCGAAAAACCGGACAACTCGATCAGTTTGCCGAACACCGCACCGAGCAGGAACACCGGGAAATACAGTTTGATGAAGCCGACCATTTTCTCCATGAACACCCCGGTAAAGGCTGGGGCGACGGCGGAAGGGTCAGTGAGCAGGACGGCGCCGAGGGCGGCAATCGGGGCAAAAAGGATAACGCTATAGCCACGGTAAGCAGCCAGCATCAACAGCGCGAGCGCTGCCAAGGCAATGATCACACTCATGGTGTGTCTCCTGGATTGTTATTTTTGTAGGGTAGATCTGTTGTGGAAAAGGCCTATAGCGAGATTCGTGCCAGAGGCTAGAGGCCTTGAAATACAAGGGGGTGTGCCGGAAATGGTGCGGGTATCTGGAGGGCGTGTCTCTACATTGAGACTTGTTTGGCAGTGATGGCCTCATCGCGGGCAAGCCCGCTCCCACAGTTTGACGGCGTTCTCCTGAAAAATAGCTGACCCTGTGGGAGCGGGCTTGCTCGCGAAGGTCTGTCTAATAATTGAGATTCGTGTCTCTTTATAGAGACTCGTCAATCCCGAGCGCCACCATCTTCTTGTACAACGTCGACCGACCCAACCCCAGCCGCGCCGCAGTTTCAATCACCTTGCCCCCGCATTGCGCGAGTGCGGACTCAATCAACTGCCGGTCAAACCGCTCCCGAGCCTGGCTAAACGTCTCGTGCGCAACCGGCTCAATCATCAGCGGTGCCGCTCGCTCCACCGGCGTGAAGGTGCCAATCGCCGCACGAATCTCGTCGGCAYCCAGCAGCAGATCATCACTGAGCAACGCCGCCCGCTCCAGGACGTTGCGCAGTTCTCGAATGTTCCCCGGCCATGCGTGCTGGCCCAACACCTCCAGCGCCTCGCGGTTCAGTTCATGCTGACTGCGCAGCTCCTCAAGAATCGCTTCGCTGAGTGCCGGCAGGTCATCGAGGCGTTCACGCAGCGGCGGCACGTGGATGGGCAGCACGTTGAGGCGGTAGTACAAATCCGCGCGAAACTCGCCGCGTTTGATCGCGGCCTCAAGGTCCGTGGAGGTCGCGGCAATCACCCGCACATCACTCTGGATCACTTCGTTGGAACCGACCGGCTCGAATTCCTTTTCCTGCAAAACCCGTAG
Source organism: Pseudomonas sp. P1_F1_2 (assembly GCF_056405815.1). Classification (NCBI taxonomy): domain Bacteria; kingdom Pseudomonadati; phylum Pseudomonadota; class Gammaproteobacteria; order Pseudomonadales; family Pseudomonadaceae; genus Pseudomonas; species Pseudomonas sp. P1_F1_2. The sequence goes on from NZ_JBFUBK010000034.1 coordinate 47,559, forward strand.
CAATTTGCTTTGCAGCGGCAGCGGCATGTCGCCGATTTCATCGAGAAACAAGGTGCCGCCCTGGGCGATCTGCAATTTTCCGGCGCGGCCCTTGCGGTCGGCACCGGTGAAGGCGCCGGGGGCGGTGCCGAAGAATTCCGCTTCCAGCAACGATTCGGGAATCGCCGCGCTGTTGATGCTGACGAAGGCTTTATGTGCACGCGGCGAAGCACCATGGATCGCCTGCGCCAGCAGTTCCTTGCCGGTGCCGGTTTCTCCGAGCAGCAACACCGGCGAGTCGGCACTGGCGCTGCGCCGGGCCCGGCGTTTGACTTCCAGGCTGGCGGCGCTGGTGCCGATGAAGTGGGCGAAATTGTATTTGGTTTGCCGCGCCCGCAGCAGCGAGCGGGTGGACGCCAGTTCTTCCTGCATGCTCATGTAGCGCTTGAGCATCGGCGACAGGCTGCGCAATTCGTCGAACAGGGCAAAACCGATCGCGCCGATCACCACACCGGCATCGTCATGGATCGGCAGGCGCATGACCACCAGCGGCTCTTTCGGCGTGTCCTGCATGTCCAACAAAATCSGGCGCCCGGTGCGCACCACTTCACGCAAAAGACTGCCGGGGATCACGCTTTCGCAGGCCTTGCCGATGGCGCCTTGCGCCGATTCCAGACCGAAACGCCGGGCGTAACGCTCGTTCATCCACACGATGTTCGCATCGCGGTCGACAATCACCGTGCCTTCACTGGACTGCTCGATGATCTCGAACAGCGAACGGATCGCCAGCAGACGGACCCGTTGGTAATCCTTGAGGCTTTCGGTGGTGTTCATGGGTTTTATATCCAGAAAGTGTGGTGTCTGGGGCGGGCCTCATCGCGGGCAAGCCCGGCTCCCACAGGTCTAACGCCGTACAACCTGTAGGAGCCGAGCTTGCTCGCGATGCGGGCGACGCGGTCTCACTGCCTGTTGAAATGATGCCTACCGCGGATGCGCCGCCGCCAAAAGCTCTTTGGTGTACGGATGCTGCGGCGAATCGAACACATCATGGCTGGCGCCGCTTTCCACCACTTTGCCGTCCTTGATCACAATCATGTCATGGGCCAGGGCTCGCACCACCGCCAGGTCGTGACTGATGAACAGGTACGTCAGGCCATGTTTTTCCTGAAGCTGGCGGAGCAGGGCGACCACTTGTTTTTGTACCGTGCGGTCCAKCGCCGAGGTCGGTTCGTCCAGCAGGATCAGCGCCGGTTTGAGCACCAGCGCCCGGGCAATCGCGATGCGCTGACGTTGGCCGCCGGAAAATTCGTGCGGATAGCGATGGCGACTTTGCGGGTCGAGGCCGACTTCTTCCAGTGCCCGAATCACTTCGGCCTTGCACTGTTCGTCGGTCAACTGGCTGTGTACCTCAAGGCCTTCGCTGATGATCTGTGCCACCGACATGCGTGGGCTGAGGCTGCCATAAGGGTCCTGGAACACCACCTGCATTTTCTTGCGCCATGGTCGCATTTGTTTTTGCGTCAGGCCATCCAGTGCCTCGCCCTGAAAGCGAATGCTGCCTTGGGAGTCGAGCAAGCGCAGGATCGCCTGGCCTAGTGTCGACTTGCCCGAACCGGACTCACCGACGATGCCCAGCGTCTTGCCGCGCTGAATGTTGAGGCTGATGCCGTCCACGGCATTGAGGTAAGTCTTGCGCTGAAACAAACCACCGCCGAGAGCGAACTGCACGCGCAGGTTGTCCACTTCCAGTACGTTCTCGCGCTCATCACGGGGCAGGGCTTCACCCTCCGGCTCGGCATTGAGCAGGATGCGGCTGTAAGGGTGTTTTGGCTCGGTAAAAATCGTTTCGCACGTGGCCTGCTCGACGATTTCCCCGGCCTTCATCACGCAAACACGCTGGGCAATGCTGCGCACCAGGTTGAGGTCATGGCTGATCAGCAGCAGCGACATGCCGAGCCGGTGTTGCAGCGATTTGAGCAGGATCAGAATCTTGCGCTGCACTGTGACGTCCAGCGCCGTGGTCGGTTCGTCGGCAATCAGCAACTCAGGCTCACAGGCCAGGGCCATCGCAATCATCACGCGCTGACGCTGACCACCCGAGAGTTGATGGGGGTAAGCCTTGAGCCGCTCCTTGGGCTTTTGAATGCCGACAAGGTGCAGCAACTCAAGGATCCGCGCTTGCGCCGGTTTACCGGTCAGGCCTTTGTGCAGAAGCAGGGTTTCGCCGATCTGCTTTTCGATGCTGTGCAGCGGATTGAGCGACGTCATCGGCTCCTGGAAAATCATCGCGATCCGGTTGCCGCGCAGTTCCCGCAGCACTTTGGGCGTCGCGCCGAGCAATTCCCTGCCGCGATAACGAATGCTGCCGGTGGACTCGGTGCCGGTTTCGGGCAGCAGTTGCAGGATCGAATGGGCGGTCACCGATTTACCGGACCCCGACTCGCCGACCAGCGCCAGGCATTCACCGGGGCGGATGTCCAGGCACAGCTTGCTCACCACGGTTTCACCACTGAAGGCGACGCTGAGGTCACGGATTTCGATCAGGTTGGTACTCATATCAACAGTCCGCGTCAGGATCTCGGATCGAAAGCATCACGTAATGCCTCGCCGATAAACACCAGTAAAGAAAGAATCAATGCCAGGGTGAAAAACGCCGTCAATCCCAGCCACGGCGCCTGCAGGTTCTGCTTGCCCTGGCCGATCAATTCGCCCAGCGATGCGCTGCCCGCTGGCATGCCGAAACCCAGGAAATCCAGGGCCGTCAGGGTGGAAATCGCCCCGGTGAGAATGAACGGCAGGTAACTCAGGGTCGCGTTCATCGCGTTGGGCAGAATGTGCCGCACGATCACTTTGCGATCCGTCAGGCCCAACGCCCGGGCGGCTTTGACGTATTCCAGGTTGCGCCCTCGAAGGAATTCGGCGCGCACCACGTCGACCAGTGCCAGCCAGGAAAACAGCGCCATGATCCCCAGCAGCCACCAGAAATTCGGTTCGACAAACCCCGAGAGAATGATCAGCAGGTACAGCACCGGCAACCCGGACCAGACTTCCAGCAAGCGCTGGCCGATCAAGTCGACCCAGCCGCCGTAATAACCTTGAAGCGCCCCGGCGGCAATGCCGATCAGGGCGCTGACAAAGGTCAGCATCAACGCAAACAGGATTGACACTCGGGCGCCGAAAATCAACCGGGCCAATACGTCCCGGGCCTGATCGTCGGTGCCCAGCCAGTTCACATCCGAGGGTGGGCTCGGCGCGGGTTTGTTGAGGTCGTAATTGGGTGTGTCGTCACTGAACGGGATCGGCGGGAACAGCATCCAGCCGCCATCCTGTTTGATCAGCTTTTGCACATAGTCGCTGCGGTAATCCGCCTGGAACGGCAATTGCCCACCGAACTCCTGCTCGGTGTGGCGTTTGAACACCGGGAAATACCATTGCCCCTGATAGCTGACCACCAGCGGCTTGTCGTTGGCGATCAACTCGCCACCCAGCGTCAGCATAAAAAGACCGATGAACAACCACAGCGACCACCAGCCCCGGCGGTTTTTCTTGAAGCGCTCAAAACGGCGTCGACCCAACGGCGAGAGCTTGAACATCAGGCATTCCTCGCGGCGAAGTCGATACGCGGGTCGACCAGGGTGTAGCAGAGGTCGCCGACGAGTTTTATCAAGAGCCCGAACAAGGTGAAGATAAACAGCGAACCGAACACCACCGGATAGTCTCGGGAGACCGCGGCTTCATAGCTCATGCGGCCCAGGCCATCGAGTGAGAAAATCACTTCGATCAGCAAGGAACCGGCGAAAAACACACTGATGAATGCCTGCGGAATACCCGACACCACCAGCAGCATCGCATTGCGGAACACGTGCCCATAAAGCACCCGGCGCTCGCTCATGCCTTTGGCGCGGGCAGTGATCACGTACTGGCGGGTGATTTCATTGAGGAACGAGTTCTTGGTGAGGATGGTCAGCGTGGCAAATCCGCCAATGACCAGCGATGTGACTGGCAACACCAGGTGCCAGAAGTAGTCGGCGATTTTGCCCACGGTCGACAGGGACTCGAAATTGTCCGAGACCAGCCCGCGCACCGGGAACCAGTTCAGCGAAGTGCCTCCGGCAAACACCACGATCAGGAACATGGCGAACAGGAACGCCGGCATTGCGTAACCGATGATGATCGCGGTGCTGCTCCAGATATCGAAATGGCTGCCGTGGTGCACGGCCTTGCGGATGCCCAGGGGGATCGACACCAGATAAGTGATCAGCGTCGCCCACAGGCCGAGGGAGATGGTCACCGGCATTTTTTCCAGGATCAGGTCAGTGACCGTGGCGCCCCGGAAAAAGCTTTTACCGAAGTCCAGCCTGGCGTAACTGGTGAGCATCAGCCACAGGCGCTCATGGGCGGGTTTGTCGAAACCGTATTGCTTTTCGATGTCCTTGATCAGTTGCGGGTCGAGCCCGCGACTGGCGCGCGAAGTGCCGGTCATGCGTTCACCGGCGCCGCCGCCGACGGTCGCGCCGCCGATGCCTTGCAGGTGCGCAATCGCCTGTTCCACCGGACCGCCCGGCGCGGCTTGGACGATGATGAAGTTGACCAACAGGATGATCACCAGCGTCGGGATGATCAGCAGCAAGCGCCGCAGTGTGTAAGCCCACATCAATGCGGCCCTCCGGGTTTGCCACGACTGATTTGCTCAGCCGTCATTTGCTGGTTGGTCAGCGCGGTGGTGCTTATTTCCCACCAGCTCTCGATGGCTTCGTCATTGCTGGCCTGCACGTTGGGCCGGCCGAACCGGTTCCACCAGACGGTCGATGTGCCCGGTGGGTAATAGTTGGGAATCCAGTAGTAGTTCCATTGCAGTACCCGGTCGAGTGCGTGGGCGTAGCGCAGCATTTCCGGCTGGGTGGTGGCGCGGACCAGTCCGGTGATCAAGGTATCGACCGCCGGATTCTTCAGCACCATGTAGTTGTTGGCACCGGGGTCGTTGGCCGAGATCGAGCCGAAGTAATTGAACAACTCGCCGCCGGGTGAGGTGGTGACCGGGTAGCCGGTGACGATCATGTCGTAGTCGCGGCTCATCAGGCGATTCACGTATTGGGACGAATCGATCCGGCGGATGTTCAGGTCGATACCGATCTGTTTCAGAGTGCGCTTATAAGGCAGCAGCAAACGGTCCATGCCGTTCTGGCTGACCAGGAAAGTGAAGCTCAGCGGCTCGCCTTCGGCGTTGACCAGTTGATCGCCATCGGGTTTCCAGCCGGCCTGTCCGAGCAGGTCCAGTGCTTGTAATTGCTTGTCGCGAATCACACCGCTGCCATCGGTTTTCGGTGCTTCGAAGACCTTGGTGAACACCTCGTCCGGGATCTGGCCGCGCAACGGCTCAAGAATGGCCAGTTCCGCTTTATCAGGCAGTTGCCGCGCAGCCAGGTCGGTGTTGGAAAAGAAACTCTGCTGGCGAATGTACATGTCGCGCATCATCTGCCGGTTGCTCCATTCGAAATCCCAGAGCATGATCAGGGCCTGACGCACGCGGCGATCCTGGAACATCGGGTTTTGCAGGTTGAAGACAAACCCTTGGGCCGGTTGCGGCGCGTCGGTTGCCAGGTGCGCCTTTTGCAGGCGACCGTCGCTCAAGGCCGGGCTGTCGTAGCCGATGGAGTAGCCGGTGGCGGAGAATTCGCGGTTGTAGTCATAAGCACCGCCGCGCAACACCTGGCGCGCCACGTCGGTGTCGCCGAAGTACTCGATGCTGAAATGATCGAAGTTGTACAGGCCACGGCTGACCGGTAAGTCTTTGCCCCACCAATTGGCGTCGCGCTCGAAAGTGATGCTGCGACCGGAATCGACTTTGCTCACTTTATAAGGGCCGCTGCCCAAAGGGGCCTCGTAGCCGCCGCCATTGGCGAAGTCGCGGCTCTTCCACCAATGCTCGGGAAACACCGGCAGTGTTGCGATGTCGAGGGGCAGGGTGCGGTTTTCATTGCTTTTGAAGTCGAACCGGACGATCAGGGGTGACTCGACTTCCACGCCTTTGACGTCAGCGAATTGGGTGCGATAGCGCAGGCTGCCTTGGGTCATCAACAAGTCGAAGGTGTAGCGCACGTCTTCTGCCGTGATCGGTTTGCCATCGGCAAAGCGGGCCTTGGGGTTGAGATAGAAGCGCAGAAACAGGCCGTCGTCCGAGCGCTCCATCTTTTGTGCGACGAGGCCGTATACGGTGTAAGGCTCATCCAGCGAGCGCTGGGCCAGCGGCGAGTAGAGCAAACCGTCAATTTGCGTCACGCCGATACCCTTGTCGATGTACGGCAGCATATGGTCGAAATGACCGATTTCGATTGCCGAACGTCGCATCGTGCCGCCCTTGGGCGCCTGTGGGTTGGTGTAGGCAAAATGACTGAAGCCGGCGGGATACTTCGCGGGTTCGCCGTACACGGTCAACGCATGTTGCGGTGCAGCATTCACACCGGCGGCCAATAGCAGCGCCACGGCAGTGAACAATAATGTGGGGAAAGCCAGTCGCATTGTCAGCCTTAGAGCCGGAGGATCGAAAAGCACAATTTGTACGCTAGCGGCGCGTCCCTCGCCAGCCTAAAAACGTATCCGAAACAGAACGGCCCGCCAGTTGGCGGGCCGTTGCACGTAAAGCCTGGCGGATCGATCAGTCCTGACGACTGGTCACTTCCAGCAGGTGATAACCAAATTGGGTTTTCACCGGGCCTTGTACGACATTGATTGGAGCGCTGAACACGACGGAGTCGAATTCCTTGACCATCTGGCCTGGACCGAACGAACCCAGGTCGCCGCCCTGACGGCTGGACGGGCAGGTGGAGTTGGCTTTGGCGACTTCGGCGAAATCAGCGCCGCCTTCGATTTGGGCTTTGAGTTCGTTGCACTTGGCTTCCGAGGCAACCAGGATGTGACGGGCAGTGGCTTTGGCCATGGGAAATACTCCTTTCAATAATCTGCGTACAGTAAAGTGCGCAGACTACCGGATTCAGTGCTCCATTTCTTGTCAAAAGTTCCGTACGGTTCAAAGGCCGGCGTTTCTCAGGCGCTCGGCATGTTGGACATACAATGCCGCAGGGTCGATGCCTTTGCGACCAGGACTGGCGGTGTGACCCAGGCTGCTCAAATGATCCAGGGAATAGTCGGAGCGGATCACTTTTCCCAAATGTGAACTGTAGCGGCCGACCATGCCGTCATTTTGCTCCGCTTCAGTCGTGAAGTATTGGGAAAAGGCGCGGAGGAACCCGTGCAACGGATCGAGCGCATCCAGTCCCTCATCGAGCCTGTTTCCCTGCAACGTTCCGCTCCAGGAGTAGTACCGCACGCCGTTGACCAGTTCGCGCCCTTTGCCGCCCCAGGTCCTCGGCAACCCTTGAGGGAACTTGTCGTTGAAAGCGCCTACGCCTTCAGTGGTCAGAGCATTAAGCGCAGCGACAGCGTTTTGTGGCAGGTGCACGTTGCCGCTGAGTAACGACACAAAATCGGCGAACAGCGTCGCAATCGTTGCTGCGACATGTTCCGGCAGCCGCCCGGGCGTCAGCGCCTTGCGCAGGAAGTCGGCCAGTTCCGAGCCGTGGTTCGGTCCACTGACCGAGGTGACCGAAGCAATCAAATGGGGGGCTATGGCCGCCGCATAGCGTGCCGCCAATGCCCCTTGGCTGTGGCCGATCAAGTTGACCTTGCCGGCGCCGGTTCCTTCCAGGACCCGATTGATCTGTGCCAAGAGTTGGTCACCACGTGCTTCGTTGCTATGGGTAGCCGAGAGGTGAGGGATGAACACCCTGGCCCCCGCACTTCGCAGGGATTGCTTGACGTTATGGAAGAGTTCGTTTGTGCCGATCCGATCAAAGCCGAAGAGCCCATGGACCAGCAGGATAGGGTACTGGGTGGTAGCGTTCCGTAGCATGTTGATTCCTTTTTCGCAGTCGTTCAGAGGTGAGCAGATGGGCCCACTCTAAAGCACCCCAACGGTTCGGCGATGTATGAAGAATCCGCTGTAAGCTGATGAAAAARGTATAGAAAAAGTAGGAAAGTTCGAATGTGTTTGAGGTCTTGTTCGGAATATTTCGACATCTATTTATCTGTAACAACGCGTTGTTCCGCGATGGCCTACTCAGGAAACACCTTTACCTGTCAGCAATGTCCCTGTTTATGCCATAACGCAATCTGTAGCAGCTGGCGAAGCCTGCGTT
>NZ_JBFUBK010000035.1:0-54381 GCF_056405815.1 Pseudomonas sp. P1_F1_2
GGAAGACGAAAAGCACAGGGTCGAATACAGCGACTTTGATATCCAGTTCGACCAGCGCGGCAAGGCCATCAATGGATTTTCGAAAGTCCACGGGTTTGGGGTAGAGATAGACTTTTTCGACTTTGGCATCGGGTCGCATCATGGCGGGCTGGCTCCTGAGGGAATCGGGAGCAAAGCATCCGGGATCAACTAAGCGCTTTGAATGTGGGGTTCATGGAGCGCTTACGCTATTTTTAACGGACTGCTCGTGTTCAGGAAAAGGAGTTGTATGGTTCGTCTTTGTTGAGGGGGAGGGGTTTTTGGCCGTTGAAATACTTAGGCTCGTGTGCGGGTTTTTATTTTTTTGATATCGACTAGAGAGGTGTTTAACTTTGCGTTGTATGAAGACAACATCCTTGTTGTCATCAGTTTGGGCTTGGCGCTTATTGCTGCAAAGAAGGTATTCTGAAAAGCACTACGTTCGCGTCGGAGCGTATCATTTCGGGAGCACCGAGCAGCTTAGTGAAATCCGCGATAAGAGATTCGGCGCCATCGTTGTATCCGCGTCGATCAATATAGATGGCAGAGAACCCTAAGCGTCGAACTTCTTCAAGTTGCTCGGAAGCGGTTTTTTTTTCTAGCGCTCTGTAAAAAAGGTCGCCTTCTCGGCCCATCATTCCCCCAAAGCTCCAATGTAGTGTCTTAGAGCTAAAGAATGCTGCACCGAGTGAATACACGGAAAGTTTGTTTTTGCTTGCTGACTCGGGAAATCCAAAGTAGGGCAGTTGATAAATTGCGGAGCCAGGTGGAAGTGCTTTCTCGATTTGCTTGATGAATGTCGAGTCTACTTTATATGATGCAAACGACTCATTCACTATCGAGCGGTAAGAGGTCGGCGTCTGATCGAGAATCCCGATAATAAGGATTGTGATTGACAATATTAGAGGTGTGTATTTGGCGCGATCATACAGTTTGTTAAGGTAAGAGTTTCCGTGCAGCGTTACTGCTAACGCTAGCAGGCAACCGAAATTAACAAAAATAGCAATGCGATCCCAGCCTCTGATGGCGGGCGTTACGAACATTGCAAACAAGACGCTGAAACCACCGGGAGAAGCCGTTAGTATTACTGCAAGAACAAGAACGGCTGCTAAGCCTATGCGGGCATCTATCACTCTGCCAGCAAGTGCGCCGATAATAGCGAACATAGCTACCAATAAACCTAATATGCCGATCACTCCAATGGAGGACGTGGTATTTGAAAGCGGAAATGTTCTTTGGTATGACCGTGTGAATTCGGAAAGGCCAGCGATTCTATGGTCTGGTTGAGGAAGGAGCAGGTGAATTGTTTTTAAGCTATAAATTTCGCTCTCTACTGCAAGTCGTTGAGCTACTTCAGGGTTGGGGGTGTGAGTGAGGCGATGAATTATGTTGGGGGTAAGATTGGCAGCCACACCAATAAAAATTGCTAATGAAAACAGAAGTCCTCTGAGGGGTGGTTTTGAAGATGTCTCTCGAATACCACCATATATACCGCTAATCATGATAATGATCGCGCCAAAAAAAGCGTAGTAAACGCCGAAAGAACTTAACAGTGCAACAACGACAATGAAAGATGCGATGCCAGTTGGTTTGCGGAAATCGAAAAGTGCGATGCCGTTCGAGAGTTTGTATCCGTAGTAATAAAATATGGGTACGCAAAAATACCAGGTATATAACAAGTGTCCGTAGAGGAAGCGTGCAAAATGAAATGGGGCGAATGTAAAAAGCATGGCGAAACAAAATGCATATGTTTTTCTTATTTGGAAGTATCTAAGTACAATGAAGGAGGCTAGAAATGCTGTAGGGAAGCTAAGTATGAAATGTAAGTTTACTGCTGGTATGGCGCCACCGGTGGCGATGCCAAGTATTTTATATATTAGAAAGTTTCCGGTGTCGGACCCAGGATAGTCCAAGAAGTTAGAGCCAAAAGGAAAGCCGCTTCTTGGGTTGTCAAATATCCATCCTTCAATTGCTCTCTGTGCCAGCCATTCGATTGCCAGTCCGTCTCCGGAGTAGAGATACGGTTTATGTATCGATATCGGTAAAAAGTTTGGCCAGCCAAACAGAACGAGACTTGCGAGGATGATAGAGGCTATGCCGCCCGCAAGTGCGTACTTCCACTCTGAGCGAGTTATAAGCCAAAGGCTTTGATTATACATATAACCTACCTGGTTTTAAATTTAGTGATGTTCTTTGTTTGGGTGACATGGCTAATCCTGCCGTTGTTGCTTTTTAACTTAATAGGGGCAGAGGTTTGTAATAGCTCTCCTGTGCCCATGAATCTTGTTTTGGGAGAGGGCTGGTCAGGCTAGTAGCGCATTCCGCGCTACAGTTACTGTTCGAGAGACTAACTATGGTCTGACCATAAAAACTCTGTCGTCAGTGGTTTTGCCTGGCTAGTTTCACCCAATCCAATCTGGCAGAAAGTCCGTAAAATTGATCATTCACTCCTGATACAAGCTCTATGACATTTCCTCCGGTCTGGAGTATATCCGTATTTATGCTGCCGCTGAAGCTGCCATAGGGACTCCACTGCACCGAAATCAAGTTCCCATTCACCAGGACCTGCATTTCATCGCGAATTTTTCGCTGGTGAATGCAGCGAATAGACCGCTGATGAAATAATCTCCGGGCGTTGGAGTCAGGTCCAAGTAGAGAGATGCGCGTGACGCATTTTTCCAGGCTGAGGAAGTATCGGAAAGCCCACTATGTTCCCACTCGGTGTTACGCCATCCAGACCCCGCGATAGGGACGTCTAGGCTCCACCAGGTGCCAAAATCCCAGAAGTATTCATCATTGTGTTCTTGGCGACTGAATTTGAAGAAATTAAACCCGGGAGTTGTTTCGGTGATGCCTCGGAAACGCGCGCTCATAGGGAGGGGGTTTGAGGCGAGGTCTCGGCGGTAGGCTTCAAGTTTTGGGCTGGCCGGCGTTGTCTCTGCTCTGCCGACGGCAACGGTGATCACGTCTGGTTTGGATAATTTTTTACTTGGCTGCTGAGTTGATGGTTCGACATCGCGGCCGCTTACTGAGGTGGGAAAGTTGAATGTCCAGCCTTCAGAGGTTTCTTCACAGGTTCCATTGCGCATCAGTGGGTCGGGCTGTTGCCACTCATGGCTAGGCATATAGCAAACTTCGACTGTGTCGACAGGTTTACCATAGAGGTAGTAAAGAGTCTCTACAAAATTGGGAGTCAGGAACATCCAATCATGGTTCAATGTGTTGGAGTAGTCGAGAATTACAAGGGCTTTATTAGTCGCATTACCGTCAAAGTTATGTACGATGTCTTTCAGTACAAATTGCTGTTTTTTCGAAATTTCAATGTAGTGTTGGAACTGAAATAGTTGGGCAGCCAGGCCGGTGAAGATGAGTACAGCGGTCAGCGCCGCAGTGACGATTTTCGTGCAGCGATCTACGATCAAAAACAGCGCCAAAAAGAACAGTGTGGCTCCTGGTGCTGTATGGAGGAATGTCCGCTGGCTGACCGTCATGTACATAATATTGAAAATGAACGGTAGATATCCAAGGCAGATTAGAACTACGCCCACGACAAGCATGCGGCTCAGTATTGCCCATTGTCGATTGGTTTCACAGCGTTGGGGAGTGGCTGTTGTTGATTTTCGGGCTACAAAAAAGATCAACGTAAGCAGGATGGTCGTAGCAATGGCGAGGTACCAATAGCTGCTTATTTCGGTGCGAGTAATTTCAATTGCATCAATCCATCCCCCCACTATGCTTCGTGCTAACCCAAGGCTGAAAATTTAGGGTAGTACATTGTTAGCGAGCTAAGAGCGCTGTCACCTACAACGGCACTTTGATAGGTTCGAACAAGTGGTGCGGTGTGGATCACGTAGCTAAGTTAAGCGAGGACTCTCGTGGCCCAGATTAGGTGTTGTCCATAAAAGGTTTTTATATTTGGGATAATGTTTTTGAAGCCGATCTGGATGAAGATTGCTAATGCGGGAAATGTAGCGAGCATTAATGAAACTTCATTCATAGCACAGCCGGCAGCCAGAAACATACTGCTTAGTGTGCTCAAGGTGAAAGACCGGACTTGGTTTTTTTGATCAAGGGCATGCAGAAAAATGACGCTTGCCAGTAAAGTCAGGCTTAAGGACCAGTTTATGTGAAGCGATCTGAATGAAAGCTGCATAGTGTCGGCGGGGAAAATTATTACTAGAATGCTGGCCAACATCCCCCATCTCAACGCGCCGGTGATTCGGGTCGTTATGATGCTAAGCGCCCACCCTTTGATGACAAGCGCAATAATCAGTAATACGTGCCAGTAATTAAAAGTGTTCGGGTCTAGGATGTATGCAAGGGCGTGAGGGAAAATGGTCAGGGTTCGCAGCGCATGCGCGGGCATTGCGCTGGATACATCTGTTAGGAAAAGCACGCCAATACGGCTGAATAGGCCAATAACGTCCCATTCCTCGAGCAATCCGGTCAGTGCGAAACCAAATGGTAGCCATATGAACAGGACCGTTAGTAACGCGGGCCGAAATGCGCCAGCCAGTTTAATGTTTTCCCATTATGTGACGGCGACGTCGCGGTGGACGCCGGTTTAGTGGGAGCTGTCATTGGTCGACCGTTAATCCTTCGAGGGCTTTATCTTGCGAGTGGCCTTCAGAACGACTTTATTTAAAAGGTAGCTAGAAGGCAGGAGTAGCAAGATGACCAGTATCGGGGCAATGGCCTTGTTAATATGCCAGTGTTCAACCAGAAGATTGAGCAGCATGGCCCCGAAGAGGTATTGCACAAGATAGATGGTCGGGTAGATGGCCATGCCGATCAACGACTGCTCTACCTTGAATACGACTTTCGAGTTGAAAAAATAAGCGAAGACTATTCCCGTCACATAGGCGATGGCATAGGCGGCTTGATAGTCGATCAGATAACTCAAAAGCAAGTAGAGGCAATACGTGAGCCCGGTATTGAGTCCGCCACCGATAAGGAAGCTGATCCAGCGGCGAACTCGGGGATTGTTTTTCAGGGCTATCACAACGGGGCTTTTTTACTGGTGAGTTTGATGAATTCGGAATAATCCCTGATGTAGTCGTCAGCCTCGTAGTAGTCCGAGGTGAATACCAGCAGCACAGCGTCTTCAGAGTATTTGTACTGAATACCCCATGTCAGAGGTGGCAGGTAGATCCCTTTGTTCGGTGCATCTAGCAGGACTTCGGCCCGGTTGGTGCCGTCATCAGCAACCACTGCGCAACTGCCTTTGACGCAAATCAGGAACTGGTGGCATTTGTGGTGAGCGTGTTCGCCACGAGTCTTCTGGCTCGGCACGTTGAATACCAAGAAATACCTTTTCGGTGCGAACGGGATTTCTTTGTGAAACTCGCCGACCGATAGATCGCCCCGCATGTCCGTAATGTATTTGAACTGATGCGTGGTCACATCGCCAACGCCAATCCTGACAACAGCGTCGTTTTGCTCGTCGGTTTTTTGCGCAGGGCTCTTGGCTGCATCACTGAATGCAGAGTTTTCCACGTAACCGGTAATTCTTGCCGGCGAACCAGTAACGATAGCGTAGGGAGGTACCGACTTGGTGACCACTGCGCCTGCACCAACCATGGCCCCGGTGCCGATGGTGATGCCCGGAAGAATGACCGCGCCGCCGCCAATAGAAGCGCCATCTTCAATCACGGTTTGTGAAAATGACTCCGGATATACTTTCGAGCGCGGAAATTTATCATTGGTGAACGTGGCATTGGGGCCGATGAACACATCGGAACCGATCCGCAGCCCATCCCAGACGAAGACCCCGGACTTGATGGTCGTGCGATCGCCGATGACGACATCGTTTTCGATCAAGGAGTGCGAGCACACGTTCACGTCGTCGCCAATGACAGCATCCGGGAAGACCACTACGTACTGCCAAATGCGAGTGTTTTTACCAATACTCTTGCTTTTGACGTCAGCGCTGGCGTGGATGAAGGGATCAGTCAATTGGATGCTCCTTGTTGTCGAGTTTCATGCACACAATAGCCAGTGGCCGTTGCTTGCTGTTTTCGTATGCTCGCCAGGCATAGGTGCCTACCAGTCCGAGTCCGAGTAAATTCAATGTTCCCAGCAGCAGGACGACGAGCATTGTAGCTGCGTAGCCCGGTACCTCAATGGCGCCCGAAAGGCGGGCAATGATGACCATCATGCCGATGAACAACGAAATGATCGAACCGATTGCCCCCATCCGGGTCAGCAATCGGATCGGGTAGTCGGTGAACGCGAAAACGCTGTCCATCATGTATTCCAGCTTTTTCTTGAACGTCCACGCTGACTTGCCTTCGAGACGGGTTTGCCGTTCGTACTCGATGAACTTACGCCGAAAACCCAGCCAGAAGATCAGGGCAATCAGCGAGGAGCGGGACTCGTTCAGTTTTAACAGTTGCTCGCGGAATGCTTTGTTGCAGCCGAAAATGTCTACTCCGCCCGCGGGCATGTCGTGCACGACCAGGCGACGGTATAGGCCCCAGAAGATCGAGGAAGCCATGCGACTGGACAGCGGGTCTTGCCGCGCATTACGCGTGCCGATGGCCACGTCGCATTCATCATTTGACAAAGACTTGAAGAAGCTGATCAACAGTTCCGGCGGCTCCTGCAGGTCGGCTGCCATCACGCCAAAATAATCACCTTTCGCTGCCATCAGGCCGGTACGAATGGCGGGGAATGAACCAAAGTTTCTTGAGTGAGCGAGTAGTTGTGCAGAGAAATTCATCGTGCCGAGTGCTTTTTTGAGCAGGGCAAACGAATCATCGGGACTGCCGTCCACTACAAAAACCACCTCGAGTTGATTCTCGAGGGTCTCGTTCATGTCCGTCAGTGCCTGGATCAGCCTGGGTATCGAATCAGCGTTTTTGTAGACTGGAACAATAACGGAAAATCTCATGCGTCCCATCCATTGACGGCTGCAATGACGTTGCTGACTTCTTTGTCGGTCATTTCCGGATAGCAAGGCAGTGTCAGAATTACCGACGCCAGATGCTCTGTATTTTTGAGTGAGAAGTCTGCGAACTGCTGGCCAAATATCGGCTGCTTGTAATCAGGAATAGGGTAATGAACATCTGATGCGATTTGGACCTCGCGCAGATGCTGATGCAGGGCCGCTCTTTTAGTCGACTGGATGACATACAAATGTGCAACCGAAGCCTTGCCCTGTTCTTGCGGGTGTTTGACTTCGCTGTGGTTGATCTCGGTGCGATAGCGCGTTGCAATCTCTCGGCGGCGGGCGTTTCCTTCATCGAGGTGCGGAAGGAATTCCAGCAGGATAGCGGCTTGCATCTCATCCAGTCGGCTGTTTCGAGCACCCGCCAGTTCAACGCAGTACTTGGAAGACCAACCGTATTGGCGTAGTTGAGACACACGCTGGGCGATTTCAGATGAGTTGGTGACAACTGCGCCGCCGTCGCCCAAAGCGCCAAGGTTTTTAGTTGGATAGAAACTGAAGCTGGAGGCGTCGCCGAATGTACCGACGCGCTTGCCATGACGCTCTGCGCCGTGGGCTTGGGCGCAATCTTCCAGAAGGGCAATTTTTTGCAATGTGCAGTAGGCGGCAATTTCCTGAATGTCAGGGATGGCCAAGCCGTACAGGTGAGTGACTACGACCGCCTTGGCTCCCGAGGCAATAGCTTTTTTTACGCTCTCAAGATTCACAACCTGCGTGTCAGGCTCAACGTCCATGAACACCGGGCTCGCGCCGATCGCCAGAATAGAAGTGGTGGTATACATGCTGGCGTTTGCGACCGTTGCAACCTGGTCGCCTTTATCAACACCCAAGGCCTTTAGTGCCAACTCGATTGCATCAGTGCCGTTGGCAACGGTAATGCAGTGGCGGGCGTTCAAATATTCAGCGAAGGCGGCTTCGAAACGTTTAACCTCTGGCCCCAAGATCACCCAGCCACTCGCGACGACGCGCTGAATCGACGCATTTATCTGAGTCTGGAATTTGCTGATCTTCGCTGCGAGGTTGTTGATTTGCTGCATGGGGCTCTCCGTTTCGAAGCAAAAAACGTATAAGTTATAATTTTTTAGCGGCAATCGCCGAAAATGTAGGTATGGAGTAGGCCTTGCCATGGATAGATAGCTGTTCCACTCCTTTTTCCGCATGGATTCTATCCCGAGCCCGAGCCAGCTCCAACCGGCAATGCGGAAATAACCTAACCCAGGGCCGACCGTCGTTCGCGGGTAGTGGGGTGTGCTCGATGACGTGCGGATCGGCAGCTGTATCCGGTATTCAAAGTGGCTAACGGTACGCCAATTCAATAAACTATCGGCCCCACGCCTTTTTCTGGTTCCATTTTTCATCGTCGGCGCGGTTGCTTGCCTGTCGTGATATTTAGCCAAGGTCGAGGCAACCAGGTTTACGTATTCCAAAAGGTCGCCAATGAGCACCAAGACATTTATGGTTACTGGCGGTAGTGGCTTTGTGGGAGGAGCGCTGATCAATCAATTGGTCTCGCTCTCGGGAGTATCGGTTATAGCGCCTGTCAGAAATCCTGCCACGAAGTTTCCGCCAGGGGTTCTGCCGATTCTAGTTCCCAATGTTGATGCGGAGTCTGATTGGAGTCAGGCACTGAAAGGCGTCGATGTCGTTATTCATTGCGCTGGACGTGTTCATGTCATGAACGAGGTCGCGACGGATCCATTGGCCGCGTTTCGCCAGACCAATGTTGAGGGCACTTTGCGTCTTGCTCATCAGGCAATCACTGCCGGTGTCAGGCGATTTGTCTTTATCAGCTCAATTAAAGTGAACGGAGAGGGGCGTGCGCGCGGGGAAACCTATAGTGCCGATGATGTTCCTGCTCCGGTCGATCCTTACGGAGTTTCGAAACTTGAGGCTGAGCAAGCGTTATTGGCGCTGGCAATAACGACAGGCCTGGAGGTAGTTATTGTTCGCCCAGTGCTGGTGTATGGGCCAGGTGTCAAAGCCAATTTCCTCAGTATGATGCGCTGGCTTAATCGCGGCGTGCCGCTTCCGTTTGGTGCTGTGCGCAACACTCGCAGTCTTGTCGCAATCGATAATCTGGTGGACCTTATCCTCACCTGTTCTCACCATCCGGCCGCAATCAATCAAGTGTTCCTGGCCAGTGACGGTGAGGATGTATCGACTACACAATTAATACGCAAGTTGGCCGCCGCGCTTGGCAAGTCGCCCATCTTGGTGCCGGTACCCGTCTGGCTAATGACTTCCGTAGCGGCGTTGCTGGGACGGCAAGCACTTTCGCAGCGTATTTTCGGCTCCTTGCAAGTTGATATAAGTAAAAATCGACAATTATTGAACTGGGTTCCTCCTGTTAGCCTTGACCACGCCTTGAGTCGGACGGCGCAACATTTTCTGGATTATCACACCTTATGATTGACGGATGGTTCATCCCGCTAGTTGGTTTGGTCTCATTCTTCCTGACCTCTGCTTTGCGGCGGTACGCATTGTCCCGCAGCCTTATAGATATTCCCAACGCCCGAAGTTCTCATTCGGTACCGACTCCTCGAGGTGGTGGCGTTGCAATTGTTCTGGCATTCACTTTGGCACTTGGGCTTTTGCTCTCGGCCAACCTGGTCACTCTTTTTGAATTTTGCGCAATTGCCGGTGCCGGTGCTTTGGTCGCGGTCATCGGATTTGTTGATGACCACGGGCACATCGCGGCTCGCTGGCGGTTATTGGGACATTTTTGTGCCGCGTCTTGGCTGTTGTTATGGTTGGGGGGATTGCCTGCGGTCCCATTTTTTGGGGGGGTAATCGATCTCGGCTGGCTGGGTCATGTGTTTGCAGTGTTTTATTTGGTGTGGCTGCTTAATCTCTATAATTTCATGGACGGAATAGACGGCATTGCTGGTGTCGAGGCTATTTGTGTCTGTCTCGGTGCTTGTCTGCTGTATTGGATTGGCGGCACGCCTCAGCTTATTTGGGCACCCTTGCTTTTGTCGGTGGCGGTGGCAGGTTTTCTGTACTGGAATTTCCCCCCCGCCAGAATTTTCATGGGCGATGCGGGAAGTGGATTTCTGGGCATTGTTCTGGGGGGGTTGTCGCTGCAAGCCGCCTCGGTTTCTGCCAACCTGCTCTGGGGCTGGCTGATCTTGCTAGGTGTTTTCATCGTCGATGCCTCATACACCTTGTTTCGTCGTCTACTCAGGGGCGACAAAATTTACGAAGCGCACAGAAGTCATGCCTATCAGGTTGCCTCTCGTCGGTTTGGCAGCCATTTAGCGGTTACTATGGCGGTTGGAGCGATCAATGTGCTTTGGTTGTTGCCTATATCGGTGTGCGTCACGCGCTATGGTCTGGATGGTAGTCTCGGTCTGGTTCTGGGCTATGCTCCACTGCTGGTTCTGACGATCAAGTTTCGTGCGGGAGAGCTGGAAAAGGCTTCCATATAGAACTGGATAACAGTTCTGTCATTTAGGTTTAGAGTGAAAGCGATACGCCTGCAGTTTCACCGTGGCGATTCAGTTGAAGGGAGAGAACTGAGGTGGTTGAAGAGTTTATGGTTAAGGTGAGGGAGTATCTTTTAGGGCTTCCCAGACGCAAAAAACGACTGATCCAGGTCAGTACTGACATTATTTTGGTCTGGGTCGCACTGTGGTTGGCGTTCATCGTCCGTTTGGGTATTGATGACATGTACAACCCCGTCAAAGTCCATTTCTGGCTCTTTGTCTGTGCCCCCTTCGTCGCCATCCCTCTGTTCATTCGCTTCGGCATGTACCGCGCGGTCATGCGCTATTTCGGCAACGACGCGTTGATTGCCATTATCAAGGCAGTGAGCCTGTCTTCGTTAATCCTTGTGGTCGTCGTTTACTGGTACAGCAACCATGAAGCCGTGGTGCCGCGGTCTATCATCTTCAACTACTGGTGGCTGAGCCTTGTCATCATTGGTGGGTTGCGACTGTGCATGCGCCAGTACTTTATGGGCGACTGGTTCGCTGCCGCTCAACATGTACCTTTTACCAACCGTGATGATGGTCTGACCAAGGTTGCCATTTACGGTGCGGGCGTTGCCGGGAATCAATTGGTTGCTGCATTGCGTATGGGGCGAGTCATGCGGCCCGTGGCATTCATCGATGATGATGCAAGTATTGCGGATCGCTCTATCTCAGGCCTTCAGGTCTACAAACCCAAGCACATTCAACAAATGATCGACGTCACGGGAGCACAGGAAATTCTCTTGGCGCTGCCTTCATCGACCCGTGCGCGGCGCAGGGAAATTCTCAATCTGCTCGAGGGTTATCCACTCCATATACGAAGCGTTCCGAATTTCACCGACCTGGCCAGCGGCCGGGTCAAGGTTGAAGACATTCAAGAGGTGGATATCGCTGACTTGCTGGGCCGGGATTCAGTGCCTGCACAGCCGGATTTACTTGCGCGCTGTATCAAAGGCAAGACTGTAATGGTGACTGGCGCCGGCGGGTCTATCGGTTCAGAGCTTTGCAGGCAGATTTTTGCGCTGGGGCCGACCACGCTTTTGCTGTTTGAACACAGTGAGTTCAATCTTTACAGCATTCTTTCAGAGTTGGAGCAGCGTGGCTGTCGTGAGGCAGTGCCGGTCAAGTTGTTGCCGATTCTGGGCTCTATTCGCCATCAGGACAAACTCCTGGATGTGATGAAGACCTGGCGCGTAGATACCGTTTATCACGCGGCTGCCTACAAGCATGTGCCCATGGTCGAGCACAACATCGCCGAAGGCGTTCTGAACAATGTGATCGGTACGCTCAATACGGCCCAGGCGGCATTGCAGTCGGGGGTTTCCAACTTCGTGTTGATCTCCACTGACAAGGCAGTCCGCCCGACCAATGTTATGGGCAGCACCAAGCGCCTGGCCGAATTGACGCTTCAGGCCCTGAGTCGTGAGATTGCGCCTGTTTTGTTTGGCGACAGGTCCAATGTGTCTCGGGTCAATAAAACCCGCTTCACTATGGTGCGATTCGGCAATGTACTGGGCTCCTCCGGTTCTGTGATTCCGTTGTTCCACGGTCAAATCAGATCGGGCGGCCCGTTGACCGTCACCCACCCGAAAATCACCCGCTACTTCATGACCATTCCCGAAGCCGCACAACTGGTTATCCAGGCCGGCTCCATGGGGCAGGGCGGCGATGTATTCGTGCTCGACATGGGTGAGCCAGTAAAAATTGTCGAACTGGCAGAGAAGATGATTCACTTGTCAGGCTTGAGCATCCGGTCAGAAAGGAATCCGCAGGGCGATATTTCCATTGAGTTTACGGGGCTTCGTCCAGGCGAGAAACTGTACGAGGAGTTGCTGATCGGTGACAACGTGTCGGCTACCCAACATCCAATGATCATGAGTGCTAACGAAGACCACCTGCCATGGGACGTGCTCAAAGGGCGCTTGACCGAGCTGCTGGTTGCCGTAGAACAGGACGACTATTCTCGTGTCCGCCAGCTCCTGCGCGAAACCGTCAGCGGCTACACCCCTGACGGCGAAATCGTCGACTGGATCTACCAGCAACGCCGTCTCGAACCCTGATTGTTTCACATCCTGCAATAGACACATTTTTGACAGTTCCACCACATCGCCTAAGTTTGGAGAGCAGCTTCGGAAAAGCTGCTTTCTCAAACGATGTCATGGAGCTTCAATTATGCGTACTGGCTATTTCTACTCCCTGGTTTTTGCCCTGCTTACCAGCGCTTCTGTTGCCACCATTGCCGCGCCTGCGGCAAAACCGGAAGCTGTCACCCCTCCGTTGGTACTGGACGTTTCCGCCAAGGCGCAATCTGGCAAAGTCGATCTCAATGAAGCCGATGCCCCGACACTGCAGCGTGAGCTGTCCGGCATCGGTGAGGCCAAAGCCAAGGCGATTGTTGCTTATCGTGAGAGTAATGGGCCATTTTCATCCGTAGATGAACTGTTGGAAGTGARGGGGATAGGTAAAGCGATACTGGACAAGAACCGCGAAAAACTTCAAGTGAACTAAGCTTGTAACTCAACGCCAGAGGCCGGTCATTGACCGGCCTTTTTGCATTCTGGCGACTGTAGAGGTGAGAAGCATTTCATCGTCCAGTAAAAAATTATGTCTATCATATTGCTCTTAAATTATGCCTATAATCCATTTGTCATGCGCCACGACGTGCTGGCATTTAGACGCTAACTTCCCTCAAGCCTCTCCCAGGAGCACAGTCATGACTTCTCCCCAGTCCCAAGGTACGGCCCTCGTCACCGGAGCGTCTTCCGGTATCGGTGCGATTTACGCTGAGCGGTTGGCAGCGCGTGGTTTTGATTTGCTTTTGGTGGCTCGCGATGAGCAGCGGCTGGAGGCTGCGGCGAGTAAATTGCGCGCCGAACATGGCGTTCAGGTGGAGGTGCTCAAGGCAGACCTGACGCAAAAGGATGATGTGTTGAAGATCGAGCAGCGTCTTCGCAGCGATTCAAGTATCAGCCTGTTGCTGAATAACGCTGGCGTCGCGGCAGATGGGCTGCTGGCGAATTCAGATATGGAACAGCTGGAGAAGTTGATTCAACTGAATGTCACCACGGTCACTCGATTGGCATCGGCGGCAGCCGCCAGTTTTGCCAAGGCAGGTCGGGGGGCGATCATCAATATCGCGTCGGTGGTGGCCTTGTTTCCAGAGCGCTTCAATGCGACCTACAGTGCCAGTAAAGCTTATGTGTTAAGCCTGACACAGTCCCTGAATGCCGAACTGGACGGGACCGGGGTCAAGGTTCAGGCCGTGTTGCCCGGCGTTACGCGTACCGAGATCTGGGAACGTTCAGGTATCGACGCTAGCCAGATTCCGGCGGACATGGTCATGGAAGCAGGTGAAATGGTCGATGCCGCCTTGTCGGGGCTGGACCAGGGTGAGTTGATCACCATTCCTTCGTTGCCAAACGCGTCCGAGTGGGACGACTTTGTAAAGGCCCGCCTGGTAATGGCGCCCAATCTTTCCAAAAGTAAGGCCGCCGCACGTTACAAATGAGGCACCTTCCATCGGCTTGAGGTAATAACGGCATGAGTGATCGTCGAGTAGTTGTAACCGGCATGGGCCTGGTGTCTCCGCTGGGTAGCGGTGTGGAGACTGTCTGGGAGCGTCTGCTGGCTGGGCGTTCGGGATTACGAAATTTGCCGGACGAGGTGGTCGCCGATCTGCCGGCGAAGGTTGGCGGAGTGGTGCCGACGTTGGCGGAGGATGCCGAGGCGGGTTTTGACCCGGATCGAGCGACACCCCCCAAAGAGCAGAAGAAGATGGACCGCTTCATTCTGTTTGCCATGGAGGCCGCGCGCCAAGCGTTGGAGCAAGCCAGTTGGCAAGCGCTGGAAGCACAAGCTCAGGAACGCACGGCTACTATTATCGGTTCGGGTGTCGGTGGGTTCGGTGCCATTGCCGATGCGGTGCGTACCACCGACAGTCGTGGTCCACGACGATTGTCGCCCTTCACCATTCCTTCGTTTCTGGTCAATCTCGCGGCGGGACATGTGTCGATCCAGCACGGATTCAAGGGCCCGCTGGGCGCCCCGGTGACGGCATGTGCGGCCGGGGTGCAAGCGATCGGTGATGCCGCTCGGTTGATTCGTTGTGGTGAAGCGGACATTGCCGTGTGTGGCGGCGCCGAGGCTTCGATTGATCGGGTCAGCCTGGCCGGGTTCGCGGCGGCGCGGGCCTTGTCCAGCGGTTACAACGACACCCCGGAGCGCGCTTCCCGGCCGTTCGACAGTGGGCGTGACGGCTTTGTGATGGGCGAAGGCGCGGGCCTCCTGGTGATTGAATCGCTGGAGCATGCCTTGGCTCGCGGGGCGCAGCCGATAGCCGAGTTGGTCGGCTACGGCACCAGTGCCGACGCCTTTCACCTGACAGCAGGCCCCGAAGATGGCAATGGTGCGCGCCGAGCGATGTCGTTGGCGTTGGCGCAGGCCGGGATTTCACCGTCTCAGGTGCAGCATCTCAATGCACACGCAACTTCGACGCCGGTTGGCGATCTCGGCGAGTTGGCCGCGATCAAATCGTTGTTCGGTTCTGACAATAAGGTGGCGGTGACATCGACCAAGTCGGCGACGGGGCATTTGCTCGGTGCAGCCGGCGGGATTGAGGCGATTTTCACGTTATTGGCGATTCGCGATCAGATCGTGCCGGCCACCCTGAATTTCGAGAATCCGGACCCGGCGGCTCAAGGCGTGGACATCGTCCATGGTAAGGCGCGGCCAATGGCGATCGAGTATGCGTTGTCCAACGGCTTCGGGTTTGGCGGAGTCAACGCCAGTGTGCTGTTCAAGCGCTGGCAGGGTTAATCCTGTGATCGCTTGAGGTAGGCGCGAGTCACGTCGAGGATCCGCTGAGCCAGTTCCGGATTCTCGACACTGCGCGATAGCAGAAGCGCCCCGACCAGCGTCGACATGATGACAATGCTGTGGTCGGCGGCGTCATCTCGGTCCAGGGTTCCCTGGATTTGATCGAGCCGGGCGTGGAGCACCACATCACTGGTCGGGCTCGGCTGCCCGCGCAAGCCAAGTTCCGACGACATGGTTGGCAACGGGCAACCTTCTTGAGGTGAGGTCTGGTGCCATTCAGATAAGTAAGCGTCGATGAATGCGTCCAGCGGGCGATCCTGGGCGAATAGCTCGGCACATTTGACGTCGACCTGATCGCCAGCGGCCTGGAGCGCCTTTTCCACCAGTTCATCTTTCGATTTGAAGTGCGAATAAAAACCGCCGTGAGTCAACCCCAGCGCTTTCATGAGTGGTTGCAGGCCTGTCGCACCAATACCGTCACGACGAAATCGCGCCGAAGCTTCCTTGATGATGCGTTTGTGGGTCTGGGCTTTATGGTCCTGCGAGTAACGCATGTGAAATCTCCGCAACAATGCGCCATCTTAACCAATGAAAATTGAATGGTGACTGTACTTCTACTTCTAAAAAGCATGCAGATGCGTCCAACTCCGTCCTGAGTGCGACAAAAACATGGCATGAATAGTGATTACTCGGTAACTGGAGATTGTTGAACAATCAAGGGCGAAGAGCATGAGCAACGGACAGTCCCTGGCCGACCAGATCACATTGGAATTGCGCGCCGACATCATTGGCGGTCGTTTGCTACCCGGCATGGCATTGGTCGAAAACGATCTTGTGCTTGCCTACAGCGCGTCCCGCAACACGATCCGCGAAGCCTTGCATCGGTTGGGGCAGGAAGGGTTGACCGTGTATGTACGCAACAAAGGTGTGAGGGTGCGCAGGCTCGGTGTCAAGGATGTGGTGGACCTGTTCAAGGTCCGTCGCACTCTGGAGTTACAGGCCATCAACGTCAGTCAGCCGTTGGGCGATGACCAGTCCGACCAAATGCTCCTGGCCCTTGAAGCTACTGAATTGGCCAGGGAGCGCGAGGACTGGCGTGCGGTCGGCACCTACAGCCTGGCGTTTCATCAACACATTGTCGGGTTGTTGCGCAGTCCACTATTCGATGAGTTCTTCACCAACGTTGTCGCGCAATTGCGCCTGGTGTTTTTCGTCGCCCCCGATGAGTCGCGTTTTCAATCACCCTGGCTTGCGCGTGACCAGCAGATCCATCAATTGCTGGCCGAAGGCGACCAGCGTGCGGCGATGGAGGCCATGAGCCTTTATCTCGACGACTCCGAACACCTCCTGTTGCAAATGCTTGCCTCTTCATCCCATCACTGATCGAGGACTCGTGCCATGTACAAAGACTATCCGGCGGCCTATCAAGTCAGCAAAGGCTCGGCACTGCAGGTGGACAAGCCGTTCTACGAACGGATTCGTGACGCAAAGGAGGGGCGCACACTGATCGAGCAGTTCGAAGTACCCATCCGCACCGGCCGCGCCTGGAACGTGCCGGCAGGTCATGTGTTTCGGGTGACCACACCGGTGGGCCCGCAAGTGGGAGACTTCAATGTGTGGAATGCACACGACCCACGGGAGCGCTTGTGGGCGGCGCGAACCCGTCAATTGCAAGGTGCCCACGTCAGCACCCATGACCGGCTCTGGTCGAACCTGCCTTTTTTGCGCCCTTTGGTGACCATTACCGACGACAGCCTGGCCAGTTATGGCATCGACGAACATGGCGGGCGCTTGCACGATTTACTCGGCACCCGCTGCGATCCTTATGTGAACAAAATGCTCACTGGCGAGGACTTTCATCATCACTGCCACTCCAACCTGACCCGCGCCGTGTTGCCACATGGCCTGACCGAGTTCGACGTGCACGACGTGCTGAATATTTTCCAGTGCACGGGCCTGAACCACGACGACCTGTACTTCATGAAAGCCTGTCCGGCGCAGAAGGGCGATTACCTGGAGTTTTTTGCCGAGATCGATTTGCTATGCGCACTCTCGACCTGCCCCGGCGGTGACCTGTCGCTGGCCATGTGGGGGCCGGATGCGCAGGATCCGCTGACCGTGTGCCGGCCACTGGGCGTGGAGATTTATCGGTTGGAGGATTCGTTGTTGCAAGGCTGGAGCCAGCCGGAGCGTGCGGCCTACAAGGGGCTGCATGGCTTGCACATCGCCAAGGCCGATTGGGAGCAGTAGACACGTAAAACCCTGTCATTCACTGAGAATGACAGGGTTTTTGGTTTAACGGTCCTGCGCTTCCTTGGCATCCATTTCCGCATTGCGTTCAGCGACGCGTTTACGTTGTTCGTCGCTCAGTTCGACCTTGTTGGCGGTGTCGCGCAACATCATCAATCCGCCAACGATCGAGCCGATGGCAACGATCAGAATCAACCAGGCATACCAGGGCATAGGGCTCTCCTTGAGGGCAGGCCGATTGACGGAGATCGTCAATCGATCGTGCATACCACTTTGAGYGATGAGGTTTCGCCGTGGTTCCATTCTATGCCTGATCTGGCCAGTGCACCTGCGCCGTTTATAGCCCGGTCAACATGGCGTCCGCCGGTGCATCCGCGCGCAACTGCGCGGTCATCAGGAAGTACACGAAACCCACCGCCATGAAACCGAGGAAAATCAGTCCGATCAAGGTGTTGAACCAGGCCATCGCCACCAGGCAGACCACTGCCAGCAACAACGCGATCATCGGCACCAGCGGATAGCACGGCGCGCGGAAAGTGCGTTCCAGGTTCGGTTCGGTTTTACGCAACTTGAACAGGCTGAGCATGCTCATGATGTACATCACGATCGCGCCGAACACCGCCATGGTGATCATCGCCGCGGTCAGCGTCATGCCACCGAGGTTGATCAGGCCATCGCTGTAAATCGCGGCGATACCGATCACGCCGCCCACGATAATGGCTCGATGCGGGGTCTGGAAACGCGACAGTTTGGCCAGGGAGGCCGGCAGATAACCGGCCCGGGCCAACGCGAAGAACTGCCGTGAGTAGCCGAGAATGATCCCGTGGAAACTGGCCACCAGGCCGAACAGGCCGATCCACACCAGCATGTGCAACCATCCGGAGCTTTCGCCGACTACGGTTTTCATGGCTTGCGGCAGTGGATCGTTGATGTTCGACAGGGTGCGCCAGTCACCCACGCCGCCAGCAAAAAACATCACGCCCATGGCCAGCAATACCAGGGTCAGAATGCCGCTGATGTAGGCTTTTGGAATCGTGCGTTTCGGGTCCTTGGCTTCTTCGGCCGCCATGGCTGCGCCTTCGATGGCGAGAAAGAACCAGATGGCGAAAGGGATTGCCGCGAACATCCCGGCTATTGCCGGGGCGCCAAACACGTCGGAACCGGCCCAGCCATTCAACGCGAAGTTACTGAAGCTGAACGCCGGGGCGACCACACCCATGAACACCAGCAGTTCTGCCACGGCCAATACGCAGACGACCAGCTCGAAGGTGGCCGCGAGTTTCACCCCGAGAATGTTCAGGCCCATGAACACAATGTACGCGCCGACCGCTGCGTGCTTAGGGTCCAGCGCCGGGAATTGCACGTTCAGATACGCACCAATCGCCAAGGCAATCGCTGGCGGCGCGAAGACGAATTCGATCAGCGTCGCCAGCCCGGCGATCAATCCGCCTTTTTCACCAAAGGCGCGACGACTGTAGGCAAACGGGCCGCCGGCATGGGGAATCGCCGTGGTCAGCTCGGTGAAACTGAAGATGAAGCAGGTGTACATGGTGGCGACCATAAAAGAAGTCACCAGAAAGCCCAATGTCCCCGCCACGCCCCAGCCGTAACTCCAGCCAAAGTACTCGCCGGAAATCACCAGCCCGACGGCGATTCCCCACAGGTGCAACGTGCCCAACGTGGGTTTGAGTTGTGTGTTCATGCGCTTGCTCCCTGAACGGTTTGGAATGCTCGGGGGAGGGCGTGTGCAGCGGGCGTGCCAGTGTTGTGATGGCAGTCGTAAAGCGCAAAAAGGTGTCGTATGGGGGATGTTCGCCACCGTATGAGCGTTTTTTATGCGCCAGTTGAGGGCGTTGTCGTCTGATCTGCCGTCATCGCGGGCAAGCCCGGCTCCCACAGGATTTGAGCCAACCGCATCATCTGGTTCCACCGCTGAACCTGTGGGAGCCGGGCTTGCCCGCGATGAGGCCCGTCGAGACACCGAAAAAACGGCCTGTAACAAACCCATAAACCCACTCTTTACGCTTTCTTTATGCCCCGCACACACCCTCGATCTCGTTCCTTTACAGCCTTCCTTCCGACAATGACTCCACACGCGGCAATACGCCGTAACACGGAGAACTTCCATGAGCGTTCTGGACGGAGTGTCACTGCTACTGGCAGTGGGGCTGTTCATTTATCTGTTGGTTGCGCTGTTGCGCGCGGACCGGAACTAGGAGCGGCTATGCACAGTTATGACTATTGGCTGATCCTCGCGTTTTTCGCGGTGGTATTGGTCCCGGCGCCGTTTCTGGGGCGCTTCTACTACAAGGTAATGGAAGGTCAGCGCACGTGGCTGACACCGATTCTCGGGCCGGTGGAGCGCGGCTGTTATCGCGTGGCCGGCGTTGATCCGCAGGTTGAACAGAGCTGGCAGAAATACACGCTGGCCTTGCTCGCCTTCAATCTTGCGGGCTTCTTGCTGTTGTTCGCAATCCTGTTGTTCCAGGATCACCTGCCGCTGAACCCGCAAAACCTGCCGGGTCAGGAGTGGACATTGGCGTTCAACACCGCCATCAGCTTCATGACCAACACCAACTGGCAGGCCTACAGCGGTGAAGCGTCGCTGAGCTACTTGAGTCAGATGGCCGGCCTCACCGTGCAGAACTTCGTCAGCGCCGCCACCGGCCTGGCGGTATTGGTTGCGCTGTGTCGCGGTATTGGTCGCAAGTCGACCAAGACCCTGGGCAACTTCTGGGTCGACATGACCCGCGCCACCCTCTACGGCTTGTTGCCGCTGTGCCTGCTGCTGGCGCTGTACCTGGTCTGGCAGGGCGTGCCGCAAACCTTCGCGCAGTACGTGAATGCCGTGACGATGCAAGGTGTCGATCAGGTGATCCCGCTCGGTCCTGCCGCCAGCCAGATTGCGATCAAACAACTGGGCACCAACGGTGGCGGCTTCTTCGGCGTCAACTCGGCGCACCCGTTCGAGAACCCGACGGCGTGGAGCAACTTGTTCGAAGTGGGATCGATCATCCTGATCCCGGTCGCGCTGGTATTCACCTTCGGCCACTACGTCAAAGACCTGCGTCAGAGCCGCGCGATCATCGCCTGCATGCTGGCGCTGTTCCTGATTGGCGGCGCGACTTCGCTGTGGGCCGAGTACCAACCTAACCCTGCGCTGAACAACGTCGCCGTCGAACAGACCGCGCCGCTGGAAGGCAAGGAAGCGCGTTTCGGCACCACCGCCACAGTGCTGTGGTCAGTGACCACCACGGCGGCGTCCAACGGTTCGGTCAACGGCATGCATGACAGCCTTAATCCGCTGAGCGGCATGGTCGCGCTGGTCAACATGATGGTCGGCGAAGTGATCTTCGGCGGTGTCGGCGCTGGCCTCTACGGCATGTTGCTGAACGTGTTGATCGCGGTGTTCCTCGCCGGCCTGATGATCGGGCGCACGCCGGAATACCTCGGCAAAAAACTGCAAGCCAAAGAAGTGCAGTTGCTGGTGGTGACGTTGCTGGTGATGCCGGTCGGCGTGCTGGTGCTCGGCGCGATTGCGGCGAGCTTGCCCGGTCCTGTCGCCGCCGTCAGCAACCCCGGTCCGCACGGTTTCAGCCAATTGCTTTACGCCTACACCTCGGCCAGCGCCAACAACGGTTCTGCGTTCGGTGGCTTCGGCGCCAACACCCCGTTCCACAACCTGATGCTGGGGCTTGGCATGTTGATCGGTCGCTTCGGTTACATCCTCCCGGTACTGGCCCTGGCCGGCAGCCTGGCGATGAAGAAATCCGCACCGATCGGCCCGAACAGCTTCCCGACCCATGGCCCGCTGTTTGTGACGTTGTTGACCGTGACCATTTTGCTCGTGGGTGGTTTGACCTTCTTGCCGACGTTGGCGCTGGGTCCGATTGCCGAACACTTGAGCTTGGGCTTCTGAGGAATCAATGATGAATATGCCCGCAACTAAAGCCGCTGCCGTCAAGGCGCCGGAACAACCGAAAACCGCAATCTCGGCCCTCTGGCGACCGGCGCTGGTGCAAGCCTTCGTCAAGCTCGACCCACGCCAATTGCAGCGTGCGCCGGTGATGCTGGTGGTCGAACTGACGGCCATCCTGACCACTGTGCTGTGCTTCATTCCCGACAGCAGCGTGCCGACCTTTGTCGCCGCGCAAATCGCCTTGTGGCTGTGGTTCACCGTGCTGTTCGCCAACTTCGCCGAAGCCTTGGCCGAAGGTCGCGGCAAGGCCCGCGCCGACAGCCTCAAGGCCGGCAGCGAAGGCTTGAGCGCCCGTCGTAAAACCAGCAACGGCACATTCCAGGTCGTGCCGGCCACGAATCTGCGCAAGGGCGATGTGGTGCGCGTCGAAGCGGGGGAAATGATCCCCGGTGACGGCGAGGTCATTGAAGGCATCGCTGCAGTCAACGAAGCGGCGATTACCGGTGAATCCGCACCGGTGATTCGTGAGTCCGGGGGTGACCGCTCGGCCGTCACCGGCAACACTCGCCTGGTGTCCGACTGGCTGCTGGTGAAGATCACCGCCAACCCCGGCGAGTCGACGCTGGACCGTATGATCGCGTTGGTCGAAGGCGCCAAACGCCAGAAGACACCCAACGAAGTCGCGCTCGATATTTTGCTGATCGGCCTGACCCTGATCTTTCTGCTGGTGGTCGTCACCCTGCAACCGTTCGCCCACTTTGCCAATGGCAGCCTGCCGCTGGTATTCCTCGTGGCGTTATTGGTCACGCTGATCCCGACCACCATTGGCGGTTTGCTGTCCGCCATCGGCATCGCCGGGATGGACCGTCTGGTGCGCTTGAACGTGATCGCCAAGTCCGGTCGGGCCGTGGAAGCGGCGGGGGACGTGCACGTCCTGTTGCTGGACAAGACCGGCACCATCACCTTCGGCAACCGTCGTTGCACGGCGGTGCATCCGGCACCGGGTGTCAACGCCAGGGAACTGGCCGAGGGCGCGTTGTTCGCTTCGCTGGCCGATGACACGGCGGAAGGTAAATCCATCGTCGAGTACCTGCGCGGCACTCAGCCTCAACCTGAACCCGCCACCGAATTGCTGACGGCCGTACCGTTCAGCGCTGAAACCCGCTTGTCCGGTGTCGACTATCAGGGCCGCGTGTATCGCAAGGGCGCGGTGGATTCGCTGCTGGCGTTTCTCGACCTGAAGCGCGCCGACCTGGCCGCGCCGCTGTCCCGGGAAATCGACAAAATCGCGCAGAGCGGCGGCACCCCGTTGCTGGTCTGCGCCGACGGTAAATTGCTCGGCGTGATTCACCTCAAGGACGTGGTTAAACCCGGCATCCGTGAGCGTTTCGCCGAGCTGCGCAAACTGGGGATTCGCACGGTCATGGTGACCGGCGACAACCCGCTGACCGCCGCCGCGATTGCCGCCGAAGCGGGCGTCGATGACGTGTTGGCCGAAGCCACACCGGAGAAAAAACTCGCGCGAATCCGCCATGAGCAAAACGACGGTCGCCTGGTCGCCATGTGCGGCGACGGTGCCAACGACGCCCCGGCCCTGGCCCAGGCGGACGTTGGTATGGCGATGAACGACGGTACACAAGCGGCGCGCGAAGCGGCGAATATGGTCGACCTCGACAGCGACCCGACCAAGCTGCTGGACGTGGTGCAGATCGGCAAGGAATTGCTGGTGACGCGCGGTGCGCTGACGACGTTTTCCATTGCCAACGACGTGGCCAAATACTTCGCGATTTTGCCGGCGCTGTTTGCCTCGATCTATCCGCAACTGGGTGTGCTGAACGTCATGCACCTGACCAGTCCGCAGAGCGCGATTCTGTCGGCCATCGTATTCAACGCCCTGATCATCGTGGTGCTGATTCCTCTGGCATTGCGCGGCGTACGCGTGCAGGCGGCCAGTGCGGCGGCGTTGCTGCGACGCAATCTGCTGATTTATGGGCTGGGCGGGATCGTGGTGCCGTTCGTGGGCATCAAGGCGATCGACATGCTGCTGACGGCGTTGCATCTGGTTTGACCGTGGCGAGCGCTTCGCGCTCGATCGCGGGCAAGCCTTGCACCTGCGACGCCAACCCGTAGGAGCAAAGCTTGCTCGCGATGAATGCACCACGGCGCAGCTGAATAAACGCTGACTTGTTCACTGATTACGAGGATTTTGAAATGACCACAATGATACGTCCGGCCTTGAGCCTGCTGGTGCTGATGACCCTGATTACCGGCGTTGCCTACCCATTGGTTGTCACCGGCGTCGCGCAGGTCGCGTTCCCTGATCAAGCCAATGGCAGTCTGGTGCGCGATGCCGACGGCAAGGTCCGGGGTTCGTCGCTGATTGCCCAGGACTTTGTCGGTGACGCCTGGTTCCACCCGCGTCCATCGGCCGGTGCCTTTGCCACGGTGTCGAGCGGCGCCAGCAACCTGTCGCCGAGCAATCCGGCGCTGGCCACTCGGGTGATCGACGAGGCCAACAAGCTTCTGGTGCCAGGGCAGGGACCCGTACCGTTGGCCTTGCTGACCACCTCGGGCAGCGGCCTCGATCCGCACTTGCCACCGGCCGCGATTGCCTATCAACTGGCGCGAGTTGCCGCAGCGCGTAATCTGCCGGTGTCTACGCTGCAACAATTGTTGGACGCGCACATTGAACAGCCGTTGGTGGGGCCGCCGGTGGTGAATGTGTTGGCGCTGAATATTGCGCTGGAAAAGTTGTAAATCGGTGGCGCTGTCAATCGCGGGCAAGCCCGCTCCCACATTGGAATGTATACCCTTTGTGGGAGCGGGCTTGCCCGCGATGACGGTAGAAAGGTCACCCCATCAACACCTGAATAAAGAGAGCAAGCATGAGTGACTCCGGCCGCGCCGACGCGCTGTTAGCAGACCTGCCCCGCGATGGTCGAGGCCGGCTCAAGGTCTTCCTCGGCGCCGCGCCCGGGGTCGGCAAAACCTACGCCATGTTGCAAGCGGCGCACACTCAATTGCGCCAGGGTGTGAAGGTCATCGCCGGTGTGGTCGAAACCCATGGCCGCGCCGAAACCGAAGCGCTGCTCGGCGGTTTGCCGCAGCAGCCGTTGGTGCGTTCGGAATACCGTGGCGTAATGCTTGAAGAAATGGACCTCGATGGTTTGCTCGCAGCCAAACCGAAACTGGTGCTGGTCGATGAGCTGGCCCACAGCAACGCCCCCGGCAGCCGCCATACCAAACGCTGGCAAGACATCCAGGAATTGCTCGCCGCCGGCATCGATGTCTTCACCACGGTCAACGTCCAGCACCTCGAAAGTCTCAATGACCAGGTCCGTGGTATCACCGGCGTACAGGTTCGTGAAACCCTGCCGGACTGGGTGCTGCAAGAGGCCTACGAACTGCTGCTGATCGACCTGCCTCCGCGCGAGCTGCTTGAGCGCTTGCGTGACGGCAAAGTCTACGTGCCGGAGCAGGCGCGAGCGGCCATCGATGCGTTTTTTACCCAGACCAACCTGACCGCCCTGCGCGAAATGGCGATGCAAACCGCCGCCGCCCAGGTCGACAACGACCTGGCCCAGGGTTATCGCCAACTCGGTCAGGCGGCGCCAGCGGTGCGTGGGCGATTGCTGGTCGGCGTCGATGGCGATGCACAGGCCGAGCGCCTGGTGCGCCACGCCAGCCGCGTTGCCCAGCGCCGGCATTTGCCGTGGAGCCTGGTGCATGTCGACAACGGCAGCGTGCGCGACGAGCAATCGCGCCTGCGCCTGCAAAGTGCCCAGCAACTGGCCGAACGCCTCGGTGGCGAGGTGGTGTTGCTGCGGGCAGGCGAGGTCGCGAAAACGCTGATCCAGCACGCCGCCGAACGCCGCGCCAGCCTGGTGTTGGTTGGCCAGTCCCGGCAACGTTTACGTCGGCGGTTGTTCGGCGGCGGCTTGGCGTCACGCCTGCTGCGTGATGCGCGCGGGCTGGAAATCAACGTCCTCGACAGTGCTCACACACCGCATCAGCCGCGCCAGCGGTCGGCGCAGACGCTGGTGTGGTTCGACTACGCACTGGCGGTGGTGGCAACGGTGTTGGCCAGTGCGCTGGCCTGGGGCGTGGCGAGTCTTTTGCCGCTGCCCAATATCTCGCTGGTGTTTCTCGCCGCCGTATTGCTGGTGGCGGTGCGCAGCAGCCTCGGCCCGGCGCTGGCCTGTGCGGCGCTGTCGTTTTTGACCTATGACTTCCTGTTCATCCCACCGAATTTTTCCTTCGCCATCCAGCGCGAAGAAGACGTGCTGACCTTGCTGTTCTTCCTGCTGATGGCGGCGCTCACCGGCAACCTCGCGGCCCGGCAACGGCGGCAATTGCAGGCGCTGCGTGACACTCAGGAAGAGACCACCGAACTGCTCGACCTGTCGCGCAAACTGACCGCCGCCACTGACCGTCAAGCCGTGGTCAGCGCCGCCGCACAACACCTCAATGGCTGGAGTGACCTGCAATTGTGCCTGCTCAATCAAGACGGGCAGGGTGGCTGGAAAGTTGAAACCGGCGGCCCGCTGGAGTTTTCCGAAGCCGAGCGCGCGGCCGCCGATTGGGCCTGGCAGCACGATCAACCCGCCGGTGCAGGCACCGGAACATTGCCAATGGGGCGTTGGTGGTGGTGGCCGTTGTCGGTGGAAGACGGGCCGTTGGCGTTGCTCGGCGTGTGCGCCAAAGAAGGCCAGACTTTAAGTGGCCAACGTCGGCGTTTGTTGACCGCGTTGAGCCAGCCGCTGGCGCAGGCGCTGGCCCGTGCGCAACTGGCCGAGGACCTCGAAGCGGCGCGACTGCATGGCGAAACCGAGCAACTGCGCAGTGCACTGTTGGCCTCGGTGTCCCACGATTTGCGCACACCGCTGACGTCCATGCGCGGTAGCATCGACAGCCTGTTGGCCCTCGGTGAAGCCATTCCACTGGAGGATCGCCAGGAATTGCTCGAAGGCACCCGCGACGAAGCCGAGCGCCTGGATCGCTATATCCAGAACTTGCTGGACATGACCCGCCTCGGTCACGGCGCGCTGAAACTGGCGCGCGATTGGGTGTCACCGGCCGACATTGTCGGCAGTTCGCTCAATCGACTGCGCGCAGTGCTGACGCCATTGCAGGTCAGCACTGAAGTGCCGGCAGAGTTGCCATTGCTGTTCGTCCACGCGGCGCTGATCGAACAGGCACTGGTCAACGTATTGGAAAACGCTGCACGATTCTCACCGGCGCATGGGCGTTTGCAGTTGCGCGCCGGGGCCGACGACAGTGAGCTGTTTTTCTCGGTGAGTGATGAAGGGCCGGGGATTCCGCAGGAAGAGCGGGCGAAGATTTTCGACATGTTCTACACCGCCGCGCGCGGTGATCGGGGCGGGCAGGGCACCGGGCTGGGGCTGGCGATTTGTCAGGGGATGGTGGGAGCGCATGGTGGGCGCATCAGCGTCGGCGATGGCATCGATGGGCGTGGGACCTGCATCACCCTTCACTTGCCGTTGCAGGAACAGCCTGCATTTGAGGGTGAGCGATGAAAGTGAAGCCTGATACCCTTTGGACATCTTCACGCCGCGATCAGAAACCATGAGCCAGACCGCGACCATTTTGGTCATCGACGATGAACCGCAAATCCGTAAATTCCTGCGTATCAGCCTGGTCTCCCAAGGCTATAAAGTGCTGGAAGCCGGCACCGGCACCGAAGGCCTGGCGCAAGCCGCGCTGAACAAACCGGACTTGCTGGTACTCGACCTCGGTCTGCCCGACATGGACGGCCAGCAAGTGCTGCGCGAGTTTCGCGAATGGTCGACAGTGCCGGTGCTGGTGCTGTCGGTACGCGCCAGTGAAGGGCAGAAAGTCGAGGCACTGGATGGCGGTGCCAATGACTACGTGACCAAGCCGTTTGGTATTCAAGAGTTTCTGGCACGGGTGCGCGCCTTGTTGCGTCAGGCACCGGTCGGGGAGGCTCAGCAAGCGGCGTTGACGTTCGGTCCGTTGACCGTTGACCTGGCGTATCGACGGGTGCTGCTCGATGGCAGCGAAGTCGCGTTGACCCGCAAGGAGTACGCAGTGCTGGCGCAGCTGGCGCGACATCCGGGGCGGGTGATTACGCAGCAGCAGTTACTCAAGGATATCTGGGGGCCGACCCATACCGAGGACAGTCATTACCTGCGGATTGTGGTGGGGCATTTACGCCAGAAGCTGGCGGATGATCCAACACAACCGCGGTTTATCGTGACCGAGGCGGGGGTTGGGTATCGGTTGCTTGATACCTGATCGCTGATCGTTCCCACGCAGCGCGTGAGAACAATCCTCAGAATCTCAGGGCTCGCGCTCATTCTCATAGCGGTCCAGCGTATCCCGCGCAATCTCCCGTCCCAGCGCGATCAGCTCCGGCGCCTTGTAGAACTCGAAAAACCGGCAGACCCGCTTCGGCACGTTGATCAGAATATCCGGTGGGTAACCGGCGATCTTGTACTGCGCCAGCGACGTTTGCATCACCTCGAAACTCTGGTTGATCAGGTCAAGCAGCGAGGCCGGGCCGACGTTGTCGATGATGAATGAGCCGGTGGCCGATTTCGGCGCACCGTCGCGTTCAGGGGCCGCGGCCGGTTGCTGCGCTGCGGGCTCGGCAGATTCGACCCAAGGGTTGATCTCGGCCGCTTCTGCCATCAGAGCTTCCTTCTCCAGCAGCAGCAATTGTTCGGCCTGTTTGCGGCGGAAGGGCAATTTGGAACCCAGCGAATTGATCAGGCTGTCGAAGCGGGTCTTGAACGCCGCCGGGCGCTGAATGACCGGCAGTTGATAATGGCGCTGGTTGGTGGAGTTGAGATTGACCGCGATGATCAGGTCGCAATGACTCGACACCACCGGCACGATCGGTAAAGGGTTGAGAATGCCGCCATCGACGAGCATCCGGTTGCCCTGCATCACCGGGGTGAAGAGGCTGGGGATCGCCGCCGAGGCGCGCATGGCCTGGTGCAGGCAGCCTTCCTGGAACCAGATTTCCTGCTGGTTGGTCAGGTCCGTGGCCACGGCCGTGTAA
Organism: Pseudomonas sp. P1_F1_2; assembly: GCF_056405815.1. Taxonomy (NCBI): domain Bacteria; kingdom Pseudomonadati; phylum Pseudomonadota; class Gammaproteobacteria; order Pseudomonadales; family Pseudomonadaceae; genus Pseudomonas; species Pseudomonas sp. P1_F1_2. The sequence goes on from NZ_JBFUBK010000035.1 coordinate 28,467, forward strand.
GGAATGCGCAGGTCTTCGATATTGATCTCGCCGACGATCTTGCGGATCTGCCCGAAGACCTTCTCACCGCGAATCGCGCCAAGCCGAAAGCTGACGTCCACCAGGCGCAACACATCGAGGTAATCCAGGCTTTCGATCCAGTTGCGATACTCGTCAAGTTTGCCAGCGGCATAAATCCCGCCAACCACCGCGCCCATGGAACAACCGGCGATGCAGGCGATGTCGTAGCCACGCCGTTCGATCTCTTCAATGACACCGATATGGGCATAGCCTCGGGCTCCACCTGAGCCCAGTACCAGTGCGATACGCTTTTTCATGAATCGCCCTCGTCTGACAAGGTTCAACAATGCACCCATTGAAGGGCGGGCTTCAATCGCCAAGGTCGCTCGATGGGCCGGGCGCGTCGTTTTTTCGACACTCCGTGGCGGCACATGGCTATTCTTCGCACGCTATAGTTTTGTTTGCCTTGTGTGGCCAAGGCACTTTTCACGTGCCGGACCGTCATACCTGCACGACTGTTGACCTATCTTGAGGTGGTATTGATGAAAGCCTGGATTTGCGTACCTTTGATTGCCCTGGCGCTCGCCGGTTGTGCCGGTAAAACGGCTTACCGCGAAAGCTGTGGAAGCCAGATCGATGCGGCGTGGCATGAGCTAGACTTGGCCAAGGCCGAAGGTTTCGCCGGGACCGTCAGCTACTCCAAGGCTCTGTCGTTGCTGACCGGTGCCAAGACCCAGCAACAATTCGAAGCTTACGAAGGCTGTGCCAGCAAGGCCCAGAAAGCACGGTTCTATATTCGTGAGTCTCGTGCCGGCCGTTGAAGGCATGACGTAGGCAAGAGGGGAAGTTCGACTCAGGGAGCAAGCGATGTCTGATTTGGTTGATCGGTTGGTGGCTCATGTCCTGGGCCTTGAAGTCCGCTTGTTGGCCTGTCAGGCACGCTTGAGTGCTCGCACTGACCCTGAAGCGTTACACGACCTGCGCACCACGGTTCGCCATTTGCGCAGCCTGTTGCGACCCTTGCGTGGGCTGCCCGGCGTCGAGCAGGTAGAGGCAGCGGCGGCGCGGGTCGGCGAACTGACCACGCCGTTGCGCGATCGTGAAGTACTGGCGGCCTATTTGCTTGAACACGGTCAGTCCGAAGCCGCACATTGGCGGTTGGCGCAAATGGTCGAGGCTTATCCGGCGGTGGCGGTCAGCCCCGAGCTGGCGCAGCTGCTGATGATCTTCGACGCCTTTCCGCGTTTTTTACGCGCGTCCCAGCGTCAGGGTTTGCTCAAGGGTTTGCGTAAGCGCATCGAAAAACGCTTGGGCAAACAGTGGAAGAAACTGGACGTGGCGTTGCACGATCCAGCCCATGACCGACACCGTTTGCGCCTGTTGATCAAGCGTGTGCGCTATGGCATCGAAGCCTATCCCGAGCTCGACCGTTTGCCGAAGTCCGCGTTGTCCCGATTGAAGTCGGCGCAGAGTGCCTTGGGTGATTGGCACGACAGCTGGCAATGGCTGGCCAGGGCGCAAGAGGAAGCTGATTTGCAGCCGTGTGTCGCCGTCTGGAAAACCACCTTGGCCGAGGCCGAAAGCCGCGCCGATCGCGTTCTCGACAAACTCAGCGCCCGCTGTTTCAAATCCTGAAAGCACAACCGATCAAAAATGTGGGAGCGGGCTTGCCCGCGATGGCGGCAGCACAGACACCTTAATAGTGACTGTCAGACCGCTATCGCGGGCAAGCCCGCTCCCACATTTGTTTTGTGTCGGGTGTGCAATCCGTGTTCGCACCAGTCACGGCCCTTCTGTCAGTGCTTTTGGCCGGAATAAGTGCTGTATCCACGTCGCTGGCTGGTTAAGATCCCTCTCTACTTTTTTCCGTCTCTGAGGTTTTCATGCGCTTTTGCGATCTGCTCGACGCCGTCCGCCGACAACCGCTGGAGCTGTCTATTCCGGCCGGATGGGCGCAGGGGCGTGCCAGTTTCGGTGGCCTGGTGGCGGCGTTGCAATACGAAGCCATGCGCGCAAAAGTCCCGGCAGACCGGCCGGTGCGTTCGCTGGCGATCACCTTTGTCGGCCCCGTTGAGCCTGACGTGCCTGTCAGCTTTGAAGTCGATGTATTGCGCGAAGGTAAGGCTGTCAGCCAGGTGCTCGGCCGGGCGATGCAGAAGGGGCAAGTGGTGACGTTGATTCAGGGCAGCTTTGGTGCCTCGCGGCCTTCCGAAGTGGCGATCGCGGCAAAACCGGCACCCGACATGAAGCACTGGGACGAATGCCAGGAGTTGCCCTTCATTCCCGGCGTGATTCCAGAGTTCATGCAGCATCTGGCGATGCGCTGGGCGGTAGGTGGTATGCCGTTCACCGGCAACGACTCTCGCGAAATGGGCGGCTGGGTGCGTTTGCGTGGGGACGTGAAGGAGGAGGCTGTCACTGAGTCACATATTCTCGCGCTGGTGGACGCCTGGCCGCCGTCCTTGTTGCCTCATTTGAAAAAGCCGGCAATGGGCAGCACGCTGACCTGGACCATCGAATTCGTCCAGCCATTGCTGCCATTGAGCACACTGGACTGGTGTAAATACCGGGTGGAAACCGAGCACGGCGCAGACGGCTACGGCCATGCGGCTGCAAAACTCTGGAGCGCGGACGGTCAGTTGATCGCCATGAGCCGGCAGACGGTCACGATTTTCGCCTGATCAGTGCCGACGGTGGCGCTCACGCCAGGCGCGCCACCAGCCGCCGCTCAGAAAAAACCGTGGGAACGTCAGGAACTGCTCGACCAGCAAGCGTGAGACCGCGTCTTTGCGATCACTGAACGGCTCGGAGGCTTGCGCCTCCAGACGGTGACCGTGACGTTGCAGGGCCAGGGCCGCGAACAGGCCGACCACACCGATGGCGATGTTTGCCAGGCTCAGGTTGAACACACCGGAAACAATCAATAGAAACGCCACAATGAACAGCGGCACGGCAATCAGGTGCAGCACCAGGTTGGTCGGGTGCTGATGATTGTTGGGGTACGCTCGCCATTGCCAGGCGGGTAGGTTGGGGTGACGTTTGCCCATGTTGGAACTCCTCAATCCGTGTTGACCATATGATTGAAGAATAGGCGGGGGGAGGACGGTCGGCGAATCGAGGTTGGCTATAGGGTTAATAGGTGGGCATGGCCAGGTTTGATGTGCCCCGGCTGACGCTATCGTCGGATCGCCGCCCGGACCAAGCCCGCTCCCACAGTGTATGTGTGTTGTCACCTAACGAGTGGTCACTGAAATCACATGTGGGAGCGGGCGTGCCCGCGATGGGGCCCTTACAATTTGAGCTGTCCGATCGCCTTACTCAATTCCCCGGCCAACGCCGCGAGTTCATGACTGGTGGTGGCTGAGTTTATGGTCTGCTGCACGGTGTTCTCCGTCACATCCCGAATACTCACCACCGCCCGGTTCATCTCTTCCGCCACATGGCTCTGCTGTTCGGCTGCCACCGCAATCTGCGTGTTGCTTTCACGCATCTGCGCCACGGCGCCGGTGATCTCCGCCAGCGCGGCGCCGGCCTCTTGAGCCTGCTGCACGCAGTCGTCGGCCTTGAAGGAGCTTTCCTGCATGAAGTCCACCGCGTCCCGGGTCCCGGCCTGCAAGGCGGACACCATCAAGGTGATCTCGTCGGTGGAGGTCTGGACGCTTTTGGCCAGGTTGCGCACCTCATCGGCGACGACGGCAAAGCCCCGGCCCATTTCACCGGCCCGTGCCGCCTCGATGGCCGCATTCAGGGCCAGCAGGTTTGTTTGCTCGGCGATGCTGTGAATCACGCTGACCACACCGTTGATTTTCTGGCTGTCCTCGGCCAGACGTTGAATCATCTCGGCCGTCTGCTGCACGCCGCTGGACAGCCCGGCAATCGACTTCTGTACCCTGATGACCACTTCCTGCCCGCTGCCGGCCAGGGTGTCGGCGGTTTGCGAGAGGTCGCGGGTCGCGCCGGCATGCTGGGCGATGTGGTGGACCGTCGCGGTCATTTCGTTGATCGCCGTGGCGGCCTGATCGGTTTCGCTTTGCTGGCCGAGCATGCCGTGGCGCACGTCGTTCATGCTTGAGGCCAGGCGTGCGGCGCCGATATCCAATTGCCGAGCCGTGCTGGCGACGGTGGTTACCACCCGTTGGTAACCGGCCTGCATCGCGTTGAAGGCATGCGCCATCTGCCCGACTTCGTCCTTGCTAGCCAGTGGCACACGGGCTGACAGGTCGCCGGTTTTCTCGACGTGAAGCATCACATCTTTCAGAGTGTTGAGCTGACTCAGCAGGAAGCGGATGAGCAGTTGCGATGCACCCAGCATTGCCAGCATCAGGATAAAAACGGCGACTGCGTAGTGGGTGAATCGCTCGCTGAATACCTGGTTCAGGCTCGGGCCAAAAGCGAGCAGCGCCACCTGCTGGCCATCGGGACGAGCGAACACTTCGGCGCCCATCAACGGGTTATCACCGAACAGCGGCATTGAGTTGATCTCGACCCAGCCATGGCTGTCCGTCAGTTCCAGCAGCGGCTGACCGTTCAGCAGCGGCGCCTGCCCGCGCCCGAAGGTCAACAGGTTGTCGGCCTTGGGTAGCGGTTGCCCGGATGGCCAGGCGCTGAGCAATCGCACTTGCGCCTGAGCGCTCGCCTGAGCGGCATGACTGCGCGCCTGTTGTTCGAGCTGCACGGCGTACAGCACCAGCAACAGGGTCGTGAAGAAGGCAACCGCGTTGACCGCCCAAAATTTGTATTTCAGCGAGATGTTGCTAAGCCAGGCACCCATGGAGGTCTTCTCTGATAGCGGAAACAGCATTGGCAAGGTGCCAGCATTGTGTCGCTATCGAGGGGTTCTGCATTTGATATGGATCAACAACCCTCACCGTCCCCTGTAGGAGTGGTGGTTACTGGGCGATGGTGGGCAGACCGAAGAATGCTCGTGCACAGGCGGTGCTGTGGGCGGCGAGATCTTCTTCGCTTTCCCCGCGATGCAACGCCACTTCCCGTAAAACTTCAGTCAAATACGCCGGTTCATTACGTCCATTTTTTGGCTTGGGCCGCAGGCTGCGTGGCAGCAGATACGGAGCATCGCTCTCCAGCATCAAGCGTCCGCGCTTGATCTCCTTCACCAACGGATGCAGGTGCGTGCCGCGGCGTTCATCGCAGATCCAGCCGGTGATACCGATGTGCAAATCCAGATCGAGGTAGCTGAACAAGGCTTTCTTTTCGCCGGTGAAGCAATGCACCACGGCGGCCGGCAATTGGTCACGGTAATCACGCAGGATTTCCAGCAGTCGCTGACTGGCGTCGCGCTCATGCAGGAACACCGGCAACTGCAACTCGACTGCCATCGCCAGGTGTTCTTCCAGGACTTTTTCCTGCTGTGGGCGGGGCGAGAAATCACGATTGAAATCCAGCCCGCATTCACCCACGGCCACCACGTTCGGCTCCTTGAGCAAACTGCGCAGACGCTGCGCGCTGTCAGCATTCCAGTCAGTCGCCGCATGGGGGTGAATGCCAGCAGTGGCGAACAGCCGTTGAGCTGTTTCGTCCAGTTGTTGGCACAGCTCCAGGGCTTGTTCACTGCCCTCGACATTGGTGCCGGTCAGTACCAATTGGCAGACCCCCGCAGCATACGCGCGGTCGAGTACGGCCTGGTGTTTGTCGGCAAAACTGGGGTTGGTCAGGTTGACGCCGATATCGATGAGTTGCATGGTGCTACCTCGGACCAAAGGCCGGAAAGCATATCAGAGCTGTAGATTTATAAGAAAAGCCAAGAACTACAACGAGTTGAAGCTGTCTCTTGATGCCGCGAGACAGGTCAGGGTGGTCAAGGTGCCATTACTGTGCCAGTCTTTCGCACTTTGCCAGCGCTCATGGCGCTCTGTTTCTGTCGTTCGATTCCATGAAACTTGAGGAGTCGGCCCAGTATTCTTTCCGGAGAGTGGATGATACGTCCCTCGATATTGCTATTGCTGTGCTGTTCGTTGCTGCTGCCGATGCCGGCGGTTGCGCGTCTGGCCGGGCCGCTGCAAGCCGTGCCGGCGGCGCAGGTGCGCGACCTGGCAGAAATACGCAGCAGCCGCATATTGCGGGTGCTGGTCAACCAGAGCCGCAACAGCTCCGGCGAAGTCCAGGGCCAGGCCATCGGTGTCGAATACCACCGCTTGCGCGCCTTCGAGCAATACCTCAACGGTCATGCCCGTGACGGTCAGGAAGTCACCCTCAAGATCATCCCCAAAGCCAAGGATCAATTGCTCGGTGCCCTGCAGCGTGGAGAGGGGGATCTGGTCGCACCGGGGGAGTTGCTTGATTTACAGCCGGGCCACGCAGTCAGCAGCAGTGAGCCGATCGCCAGCAACATCCCGTTGGTGCTGGTGGGGATTAAAGGCGAGCGTCGCTACACCAAGGTCGAACAACTCTCCGGCAAAACCCTGGCGTTGCCCACGGGCAGTGCGGCCGGGGATGCGGTGAGCCAGATCAATTCCAAACTCGCACTGCACAAGCTGGCACCGATTACGATCGAGTGGGTCGATCCCAGTCTTGCCGTCGAAGATGTGCTGGAGATGGTTCAAGGCGGGATCTTTCACCTGACCATCGTCGAGCAACCGATTGCCGAGCGCTGGGGCAAGATCCTGCCCAAATTGCGCTTCGACAAACAGGTGCTGATCAGCGACCCGGGCGAAGAGTTCTGGTTTGTGCGCCGCGATGCGGCAATGTTGCGGGCAAGCATCGATCGGTTTTTGACGACGTACAAGAAGCCTTCAGACCAGGACGTGGCGTTTCTGCGGATCTATCGGCGTCTGTACCAAGTGCACTATCCACTGGCCAAGGCCGATCGCCAACGCCTGGAAAAACTGCGGCCGGTGCTGCAGAAACACGCCGATGCCCAAGGCATGGACTGGTTGAACCTGGCGGCGCTGGCGTTCAAGGAGTCAGCCTTGCAGCCCAATGCCCGCGGCAGTGGCGGTCCCACCGGCCTGATGCAAATCACCCCGTCCGCCGCCCAGCGGGTCGGGGTCAACAACATTCAGGAGCTCGACGCCAATGTCCAGGCCGGTGCCAAGTACCTAGCCATGATCCGTCGCAAGTTCTTCGCCAGCCCCAAACTCAACGAACGTGAGCGCATGGCGTTTGTACTGGCGGCCTACAACATTGGCCCGGAGCGGGTTCAGGGAATGCGCGCCGAAGCCCGGCGGCGTGGACTTAACCCTAATCAATGGTTTTTCCAGGTCGAGCGCATTGCCATGGAGCAGGTGGGAATGGGACCCGTCAGCTACGTTAATAGCGTCAACAAGTACTACTTGGCATTCGATCGTGAGAGGGAATCGCTGGAGCCGCAGGGGCAAAAAGTTGTTTCTCGTAAATGATCGACTAAGCTGATTGTTATGGCGCAATTATTGCGCTTTTAGCATTCGTTTTATCGATTAATATGGCGCCCGACGAACACACACTGACAATGGATGACACAGCATGAGCTCACTGATCAACAAGGTACTGTTTACCCGCGCCGGTTTCGGCCTGACCGCCATACGGATCGTTGTCGGGATCATTTTTGCGGCTCATGGCGCACAGAAGCTCTTCGGCATGTTTGGTGGCTACGGCATCGCCGGCACCGCGCAATACATGGAAAGCGTGGGCCTTGCACCGGGTCATCTGATGGCGATTCTGGCCGGGGGGACGGAGTTCTTTGGCGGTCTGGCCCTGATTATCGGTCTGCTGACACGTCCTGCGGCGCTGGGGCTGACCATCCTCTCGCTGGTTGCGATTTTCTCCGTGCATATCCACAACGGCTTGTTCATGGCCAACAACGGCTATGAATTCGCCCTGGCCCTGCTCGGTGGCAGTATCGCGGTATTGATCGAAGGTGCCGGCAAGCTGTCGCTGGACGGTGCCATCACCGACTGACCGCTCTGGCTCAACTAAAAGGCCCGCACTGCGCGGGCCTTTTTTGTTGCGCGTGATTCTTGACACTGCTGTGTCGGCTTCTCTAGGATGCTGCTCATGCGCCGATTTAAACAGCTACTTGCGGGGCGCCAGGTGACTCATTCAGTTGCCGATAGAAGCTTGAAACAGGCTTCGAAATACCGCTAAAGCGCTGGTTCGGTGTTGCCTCTCACCTGCCATGCAGACTTTTGAGGCAGAGACACGACTCGATGAACGCACTTAGCCCTGTTGTACGTCCCGCGCCGATCACGGCACATCTCACCCAGCGCAATCCAAAAATCCTGCTTGGCGGTCAACATCAGCCGACACTTCTGCGTTATCTCGATGGCTGGCCACGCCGTACCGGCGGCCCTGCGGCATTTCTGATCCAGTTTGTCGAAGACGGTGAATCGCTGGCTCGATTTGCCAACGACAGCTTTGATCTGGCAGTGATTCAATCGCCGAGTCTTGAAGATGCCCCTGAAGTGATCAGGCAACTGACCCGCGTTGCCCGGCAAGGTTTGATTACCCGACGCTAAGGTTCAAAGGTACTCAATCGCCACGATATACACGCATTGCTCACCGGTAGGTGTCTGGACGCGAACTTCGGCGTCCAGCGCCTTGCCGATCAGCGCGCGAGCGAGCGGTGAGTCGATGCTGATCAGCCCCAGTTTCAGGTCTAGCTCGTCCGGGCCGACGATGCGGTAGCGCGACTCTTTGCCGTCCTCGCCTTCGATGGTGACCCAGGCGCCAAAATAGACTTTGTTCGGGTCGCTGGGTTTCTCGCTAACCACTTTGAGCGCTTCCAGCCGTTTGGTGAGGAAGCGCACACGGCTGTCTATTTCGCGCAGCATTTTTTTGCCGTAGGTGTATTCCGCGTTCTCGGAACGATCACCTTGAGCCGCGGCCTCGCTCACAGACTGCGTTACTTGCGGTCGCCGTACATGCCAAAGTTCGTGAAACTCGGCCCGCATCCGCGCTTCCCCTTCGGGGGTGATCAGCGCGGTGCCAGCGGTGCGGGGAGGGCGATAGCGGCTCATGACAACTTCTTGTGATGGAGAAGCCTTGAGTCTATCAACCCTCGCGCAACACTGTCAGTGGGCTGGCGTTCAAGGCTCGACGCGTACCGAACACACCGGCGCCGCCAATCAGCACTGCGCCGATCAATGGCAGCACCAACAACCACGGATGCGGATGCCACGGCAGGTCGAAGGCATAGCGGTAGAGCACCAGGCTCACCAGTTCCGACCCCAGTGCTGCCAATAGCCCGCTGACTGCGCCGAGTAATCCGAACTCGATCCGTCGGGCTTTCACCAGCAATTGCCGTTCGGCCCCCAGTGCTCGTAACAGGGCGCCTTGGCGAATGCGTTCATCGAGTGTTGCCTGCAAGCCGGAAAACAACACCGCCATCCCCGCTGCCAGTACAAACAGCAACACATATTCCACCGCCAGCGTGACTTGGGCGAGGATGCTGCGTAGCTGCTGCAGCAAGGCTTCGACTTGCAGAATGGTGACCGCCGGGAAGCTGCGCGACAGGTCGACAATCTGCTGGTCATGCCCGGCCGCCAGATAGAAACTGGTCAGGTAGGTCGCTGGCAAATCCTTCAGAGTGCCGGGCTGGAAGATCATGAAAAAGTTTGGCTGGAAGTTGTCCCAGTTGATGTCTCGCAGGCTGGTGACTTTCGCTTCACGGTTGACCCCGCCCACGGTAAACACCATGTGATCGCCGAGCTTGAGCTTTAGGCTTTCGGCGACTTTGCCTTCAACAGAAACGCCAGGTACTGCTTCGGGTGCCTGTTCGCTCCACCAGTTGCCCGCCGTCAGTTTGTTACCTGCCGGCAAGTCGGCCGCCCAGGTCAGGCTCAGGTCGCGCTGAATCGCTCGATCACCCGCCGAATCCTTGCTGACGATGTCTTGCACGGGCACGTCATTGATGCTGATCAGTCTCCCTGGCACCACGGGATAGAGCGGCGCGGACTGCGCCGACAGTTCGATCAGGCGATCAGTAAAGGCCTGTTTGTCCGCCGGCAGAATGTTCAGCGCAAAATAGTTCGGCGCATTTTTCGGCAGTTGATTTTGCCAGGTATCCAGCAGTTCGCCCCGCAGCAACGCGATCAGCGCCATGGACAGTAGAATCAGGCCGAAAGCCAAGGCTTGTCCCGCGGCCGCCAATGGATGACGCAGCAGTTGGCCGAGCCCTAGGCGCCAGGGTAGCGAAGCACGGGCCAGCAGCCGCCGTAGGCTTTTCAGCAGCAGCAGGAGCAAGCCGCCGAGCACCAGCGCGGCGATCACGCCACCGCCGAGCAGAGCGAAGGTCAGCACCAGGTCGAGGCTCAGGCGCCACATGATCAGGCCTAGGGCACCCAACGCAGCGCCATAAACCATCCAGGTGCTGGAGGGGATCGGCAGCATGTCCCGACGCAGTACCCGCAGCGGTGGCACGCGACCGAGTGCGGCGAGCGGCGGCAAGGCGAAACCGGCCAGCGCCACCAGCCCTGTACCGATCCCGGCGATGGCCGGCAGCAGACCTCCCGGTGGCACATCGGTCGGTAACAAGTCATGCAGCAGTGCAAACAGCCCAAGTTGTGCCAGCCAGCCCAGGAGAGCGCCACTGAGGCTGGCGAGCAGTCCCAGTACCGTCAACTGCAAACTGAACAGCACCATGGTTTCCCGGCGCGACAGGCCCAGGCAGCGCAGCAAGGCACTGGCATCGAATCGGCGGGTAGCGAAGCGTGTTGCCGACAGCGCGACTGCCACGCCGGACAAAAGAACGGCCACCAGGCTCGCCATGTTGAGGTAGCGCTCGGCCTTGCCCAATGCGCCGCCAATCTGTCGGTTGCCGTCGCGGGCATCCTGCAGCCGCTGGTTGGCGGCCAGTCCTGGCTTGATCAATTGACGATAGGTTTCCAGCGCCTCGGCTTTGCCGCGCCAGAGTTCACGGTAGCTGACCCGGCTACCCGGTTGCACCACACCGGTGGCGGTTAGGTCGTCGAGGTTGATCAGCACGCGTGGTGTCAGGCTGTAGAAGTTGCCCGCCCGGTCGGGTTCGTAGGACAGCACGCGTGCCAGCTTCAGGGTTTTCAGGCCGACGTCGATGCTGTCGCCGATCTTCAGGTCCAGTGCTGTCAGCAAGCGCGCTTCGACCCAGGCTTCACCGGGTTTTGGTCCGCCACCGGGTTCTTCCGGGGCAAAGGGTGTCGGGGCGCTTTTCAGTTCGCCGCGCAGTGGGTAGACCGCGTCGGCCGCCTTGATGCTGGACAGTTGAATGCCATTGTCGGTGGCGATGACGCTGGAGAACTCCACCACTTGAGCGTGTTCGAGCCCTAATTCCAGGCCACTGTTGATCTGTTCGGGACGCGCCGGTGAGCTGCCTTCGAGCAGCAGGTCGGCACCGAGAAACTCGGTGGCGCGCAACATCATGGCGCCGTTCAGGCGGGCGCCGAAGTAACCGATGGCGGTGCTCGCCGCTACGGCCACCAGCAAGGCGAAGAACAACACCCGCAATTCACCGGCGCGGGCGTCGCGCAGCAGTTGGCGGATGGCAAGACTGAACAGGCGCAACAGCGGCAGGCGTGCCATCAAGGCTCCAGAGGGGCGACCAGCAGGCCGGCTTCAAGGCGGATCAGACGCCGGCAGCGATGTGCCAGGCGTTCGTCGTGCGTCACGAGCACCAGCGTCGTGCCGCGCTCCTGATTGAGTTCGAACAACAGATCGCTGATGCGCTCGCCGGTGTGGCTGTCGAGGTTGCCGGTGGGTTCATCGGCAAACAGCACGTCGGGTTCGGCGGCAAACGCCCGGGCAATCGCCACACGTTGCTGTTCACCCCCCGAGAGCTGGCGCGGCGAGTGCGTGAGGCGCTGGCCCAGGCCGACCCGTTGCAGCAATTCGGTGGCGCGCTCGCGGGCGTCTTTGCGGCCATCGAGTTCCAGCGGCAACATGACGTTTTCCAACGCGTTGAGGCTGTCGAGCAGCTGAAAGGACTGGAAAACAAAACCGACATGCTCGGCCCGGATGCGTGCACGTTGATCCTCGTCGAGTGCGCTCAGCCCTTGCCCGGCCAGCGTGACTTCGCCGCTGCTGGGCAGGTCGAGGCCGGCCAGCAGGCCGAGGAGGGTGGATTTGCCGGAACCGGAGGCGCCGACGATGGCCAGGCTGTCGCCCTTGTTCAGTTCCAGGCTGAGTTCGTGCAGGATAGTCAGTTCACCTTCCGCGCTGGGGACCACTTTGCTGAGGTTCTTCGCGGTGAGAATGCTTGCGCCCATGGAGAATCCGATGCGTGTGTGGTTTTTGAGTGCTGGCCTGGCCTTGATGTGCATGGCCCAGAACGCAGCGGCGGGTACTGTCCTGATCGTTGGCGATAGTATCAGCGCCGGTTTCGGGCTGGATACCCGGTTGGGGTGGGTCTCACTGCTTGAACAACGGCTCAAGCGCGAAGGTTTCGACGACAAAGTGATCAATGCGTCCATCAGCGGCGACACCAGTGCCGGAGGCCAGGCACGCCTGCCCGCGCTGCTTGCAGAGCATAAGCCTGAGTTGGTCATCCTTGAGTTGGGCGGCAATGACGGTCTGCGTGGATTGCTTCCGACGCAATTGCAACAAAACCTTGCGGCGATGATCGACAACTCTCAGGACAGCGGTGCCAAGGTGTTGCTGTTGGGCATGCAATTGCCACCCAATTACGGCGTTCGTTACACCGAGGCCTTTGCCAAGGTCTACAGCAACCTGGCCAATGAGAAGAAAATCCCGCTGGTGCCGTTTTTTCTCGACGGTGTGGGCGGTCATCCAGACCTGATGCAGGCCGACGGCATACACCCGGCGGCCGGGGCTCAGGACAAGTTGCTGGAAAATGTCTGGCCTACGCTAAAACCACTGTTATGAGACTTTTCTAGAAGCAGGCTTTCGGCTAAGGTGGCGCCCCCGATTTGGAGCCCCCGATGCCGCGTCCCGCCTGGTCACTTTTTGCCTACCAACTGATCGAGCCTGACGAACAGCTGGATCTGTTCGCCTGCCAGGAAGTGCGGGTGCATCTGGTGACGCGTCAGCTGGAACTGGGCGGCTCGGCGGACCGAACTTTGTGCGGCAGCCTGTTGCCGGCACAGCCACGCTGGTCGAGCGTCGACCGTCGTGTGTTTCAGGACCAGCGACTGTGCTCGCTGTGCCGAGCCATTCTGGAATCGCAAAAGCGCGGCACTTCGCCCATCTGGCCAGAGCTGCGATTCGAGCTCTAAGGCGTCAAGGATAGCTTGCTATCGACCAACTCCCCGAATTTACGGGCGGCGGTGTACAATCGCGCTTTTACCCTAGTCGACCTGCGAAGGACTTTCCGGATGTTGCCGCGTTTTCCTGCCGTTACCCGCTGCCTGACTCTTGCTGCGTTGTTTGCGGCCGGTCCAGTTGCAGCATTGGAGTTTCCCCTGCCACCGCCCGGTGAAGACATCATCGGTCAGGTGCAAGTGATCAAGGCCAAATACGAAGATACCTTCGCCGACCTTGGTACCGCCTACGACCTGGGCTACACGGAAATGGTCGCGGCCAACCCTGGAGTTGATGCATGGTTGCCGGGCGCCGGCACCGAAATCATTCTGCCAACACGTTTCATCCTGCCACCGGGACCGCGTGAAGGCATCGTGATCAACCTGGCCGAGTACCGCCTCTACTACTACCCGAAAGGCAAGAACGTGGTGTACACGTTCCCGTTGGGTATCGGTCGTGAGGGTTGGGGTTCGCCGATTGCCCACACCAGCATCACCGCGAAGACGCCGAACCCGACCTGGACGCCTCCAGCGTCGATCAAGGCCGAGCACGCCGCCGACGGAGATCCGCTGCCTAATGTGGTGCCGGCAGGCCCAGACAACCCTCTGGGGCCGTTCAAGTTCACTCTGGGTACACCGGGCTACCTGATCCACGGCTCTAACAAGAAGTTTGGCATCGGCATGCGTACCAGTCATGGCTGCTTCCGCATGTTCAACAACAACGTGCTGGAAATGGCTGGCATGGTGCCGGTCGGTACGTCGGTGCGGATCATCAACGACCCGTACAAGTTCGGTGTGAGTGCCGGCAAGGTTTATCTGGAAGCGCACACGCCACTGGATGACAAGGGCAACCCTTCGGTGGTCGACAAGCACACTGCGGTTATCAACGCGATGCTCAAGCGTGAAGACATCACTAACAACCTACGTATGAATTGGGATGTGGTGCGCGACGTGGTCGCCGCTGAAGATGGCCTGCCGGTGGAAATCGCTGTGCCGAACGGGGCTGCGCCAATGATGTCGAGTGCACCGCTCGATCCATTGCAGTAAGGCTTGAAAGAAACCCGCCGACGCAGGTTGCGTCGGCGGGTTTTTTATTGCCGGAAGAAAACACCCGGCAACAAAAAAGCCGACCCATAAAATGGGTCGGCTTGATAACAATCCCGAGGGATTATTACTTGCGGCTAGCTTTGTCCAGCATGCGCAGAGCACGCTCGTTAGCTTCGTCAGCAGTCTGTTGTGCTTTTTGAGCAGCAGCCAGAGCTTCATCAGCTTTACGGTAAGCTTCGTCTGCACGAGCTTGGGAGCGAGCTGCTGCGTCTTCAGTAGCGGTCAGACGTGCTTCTGTTTCTTTCGATGCGCTGCTGCAACCGGTAGCCAGAACTGCGGCCAGAGCCAGAGCAGAGAATTTCAGAACGTTGTTCATCGTGTTCCCCTTCAAGGACTTTCAATTAAGTAGCTGTCTCCTCAGAGTGAGGAAATAGCCGGCGTACATACTACTCATTACTACTCGTAAGTAAACTGACGTAACGCAAGAAGCAAAAAAAATTGTAGGCGTTGATTCTTTTTCGAGCAACTTTTAACTGCATTGTTTAAAAAATATCCAGCTACGAGGCCCGAGCCTGAGCGAAGCGGTGAGGAAAAGTTCCCGGCACTCACGGCGTTTTTTTTCAGTCTTGGCTAAAGTCTGGCTAGATGAACTCGTCCATACTTTCGTTCGAATTTTGCGCAGCAGCCCTCATAATCTTTATCCATGTAGAGGTGACTTTAAAATCGCGGGTTCGTCTTAAGTCTCAACATCCGGCAATGTTCAGGCTTTCGACCCGCAAAGACCGCCGGTCGAGCCGTCCCTGCGTTCCCTGAAGCAGCACCCGCCAGTTGAGCATGATGACGAGCGTACCTTGAGCATTTTTGCCAATGGTGCCTACTATTTGATACGTGCTCGGTTGCGCGAGATCGGTGCAGTTCTTCTCGGTGTCCATTGGCACGGGGTGGCGTAGATGTTCCTTCGCCGGAAAAACATCGGTAAGGTAGGGGTCAGAATTCAAGACCCGCGAGGAGTAGTGATGAGCGAGGCGTTGTCCATCCACCATGACCAGGCTGGTCATCAGTTCGAGACCAGTGTGGACGGTCATCGTGCCTACCTGACCTATATGGATCTGGGGAAACAGACCCTGGATATCTATCGCACATTCGTGCCCAACGCATTGCGGGGACGCGGCATTGCAGCAGCCTTGACCGAGAAGGCGTTGGAGTACGCAGACGAAATGGGTTACACCGTCATTCCATCGTGCTCCTACGTTGAGCGCTACATGGAGCGTCACCAACGGCACGCTGCCAAGCTGTGATCAAAACGAACGCATAAAAAAACGCCAGGTTTAAGCCTGGCGTTTTTGTGTGCGCTAAACGTTGATCAGTTGCGGTCACGTTTTGGCAGCACGTCCTTGAGCTTGGCATGCATGCTGCGCAAGGTGTTTTCGGTGGCGGACCAGTCGATGCAGGCGTCGGTGATCGATACGCCGTATTGCAGGTCGGCGARGTCTTTCGGGATGGCCTGGCAGCCCCAGTTCAGGTGACTCTCGACCATCAAGCCGATGATCGACTTGTTGCCTTCCAGAATCTGGTTGGCGACGTTCTCCATCACCAGTGGTTGCAGGGCCGGGTCCTTGTTGGAGTTGGCGTGGCTGCAATCAACCATGATGTTTGGCTTGATCTTCGCCTTGTTCAGCGCTTGCTCGCAGAGCGCGACGCTGACCGAGTCATAGTTCGGCTTGCCGTTGCCGCCGCGCAAGACCACATGGCCGTAAGCGTTGCCCTTGGTGGTGACGATCGACACGCCACCCTCCTGGTTGATACCCAGGAAGCGGTGCGGGCTGGATACCGATTGCAGGGCGTTGATCGCCACTGTCAGGCCGCCGTCGGTGCCGTTCTTGAAGCCGACCGCCGAAGACAGGCCGGAAGCCATTTCGCGGTGGGTCTGGGATTCGGTGGTGCGTGCGCCGATGGCCGACCAGCTGATCAGGTCCTGCAAGTATTGCGGGGAGATCGGGTCGAGGGCTTCGGTGGCGGTCGGCAGGCCTTTTTCGGCCAGGTCCAGCAACAACTGGCGACCGATGTGCAAGCCGTCCTGGATCTTGAACGAGTCGTCCAGGTAGGGGTCGTTGATCAAGCCTTTCCAGCCGACGGTGGTGCGTGGCTTCTCGAAATACACGCGCATGACCAGATACAGGGTATCGGACACTTCGGCGGCGAGCACTTTCAGGCGCTCGGCGTATTCGTGG
Organism: Pseudomonas sp. P1_F1_2; assembly: GCF_056405815.1. Classification (NCBI taxonomy): domain Bacteria; kingdom Pseudomonadati; phylum Pseudomonadota; class Gammaproteobacteria; order Pseudomonadales; family Pseudomonadaceae; genus Pseudomonas; species Pseudomonas sp. P1_F1_2. The sequence continues at coordinate 44,908 of NZ_JBFUBK010000035.1, forward strand.
GCGGCCTTGATGTCGTGGATCGAGCAAGGCCCGATGACGACGAACAGGCGGTGGTCGGTGCCATCCAGAATGTTGCGAATGACTTCGCGGCCCTTGGTGACGGTGCGCAGGGCAGCGTCGCTCAGGGGGATATCGCGCTTGAGCTGATCAGGAGTGATCAGAGTCTCGTTGGAGGCGACGTTTAGGTCGTTGATCGGTAAATCAGCCATCGTTTACTCGTCAGGTCACGGGTGCCGGCCGCCAGCGAACCCGCGCGGCGGAGCACAGCAAATTAAGCGCGTCGGGGAGCCGAACCTTAGCGCGTTATCCGCCTGCTCGACAATGGGTTTAATCCAGCATTGGCTGCGCAAATGCCTTGCGTACGGTGTCGTGAGAGAACTCGTCGGCATGCTGCTGGACCCATTCGAGGGCCAGCGCCTGAATACCCTGTAAGTCGTCATGCGCGTCATGCAGGCGGCAATAGCGTTCGATCTGGCACACCTGCTCGCCCATCCGGGCGCTGAACAGCATCTGTTCATCGACGAAGGCAATGCCCACCAGATAGCCGCGTTTGCGTCGCAGGCACCAGGCTACATAGCCCAGATAACGCATGTCGGGGTTCAAGGTGGGCATGCGCACTTCCAGCGCCGTGCCGTGGCGCCAGGCCCGGTGATAATTGCAAGCCATGCCCCCGAGGCTGATAGTGTGCAAGCGCTGTCGCGAGATGCACTCATGCGTCAGTAACGTTAATTCGACGGGCACATCGTCAGGATGAGGAATAAAACGTCCCATGAACACGGACTCCCTGTGTCGGCCATCTGACATTGTTTCCCCCAGTATAGTGGTCGAATTGGAACTGACCGATTTCGATGCCGACCAACGGCTGCTGGCGATGAGCGGCGTATCCCTGGTGATTTTCACCAGCGTCGGTTGCGCCAGTTGCCGATTTGCCCGTGAGCAACTGCCAGGGCTCGATCTAAACGTTGATCGACTGTGCTGGATCGATGCCGGGAACAATGGCGGGGTGGTCGAGCGTTATCAGGTTTTTCATTTGCCAGCGCTGTTTGTCGTGCGCGACGGCGAGTTTTTCGGGGCACTAAAATCGCGCCTGACCGGTACCGAACTCAATGAAGCGGTCGGGCGGGCGCTGATGAAAACAGCAGAGGAGTTGCCATGATGGGGGCAGTCACCAAGCCGACAATCGGTGTAATCGGAACCGGTGCAATCGGCGGGTTCTACGGGATGATGCTGGCGCGTGCCGGTTTCGATGTGCACTTCTTGCTGCGCAGTGAGTTTTCAGCGGTGGCCGAGCGTGGGCTGCAACTCGACAGCGCGGTTCATGGCGCGCAGACATTGAACCCGGTGCAGGCCTATTCGTCGGCCGAAGACATGCCGCCCTGCGACTGGTTGCTGGTGGGCGCAAAAACCACCAGCAACGCGGACCTGGCACCGGCGATCCTTCAAGCCGCAGCACCCAACGCCAAGGTGTTGGTGTTGCAAAATGGCCTGGACGTTGAAGACAGTCTGCGTGAGAGGCTTCCCGATTCGCTGCATGTGCTCGGTGGGCTCTGTTATATCTGCGTACATCGCGAGGGTCCGGGTGTCATTACCCATCAAGCCCTTGGCGCGGTGCATGTCGGTTACCACAGCGGCCTCGCGGCCGATGAGTTAACGCGCACCGCAATTGTCGAGGAGGGTGTTGGCCTGTTCCGTACGGCCGGCATCGATTCCCAGGCCATGGCTAACCTGCACCAGGCGCGCTGGCAAAAACTGGTCTGGAATATCCCTTACAACGGCCTGTCGGTGTTGCTGGGAGCCAGCACCACGCCTTTGATGGCCGATGCCGACAGCCGGGAACTGATCAAGGCCTTGATGGCCGAAGTGGTTCTGGGGGCAACCGCCTGTGGACACGACGTGCCGGCCGGTTACGCCGACCATCTGTTCATGGTGACCGAGAAAATGCCGGATTACTGGCCGAGCATGTACCACGATTTTCTGCACAAACGACCGCTGGAGCTGGCCGCGATTTACGCACGGCCCCTGGCGGCGGCCAAAGCGGCGGGGTGCGAGTTACCGCTTATCGAGGCCTTGTATCGCAGTTTGAGTTTTATCGATCGACGTAACACCTGAGTCGATCAATCTGGGGGGAAGGGCATGGTAAAGGGCATAGACGACAAACTGGTGCTGGCGATTTCTTCGCGAGCACTGTTCGACCTGAGCGAGAGCCACAAGGTTTACCTGTCGAGTGGCGTCGAGGCTTACCGGCAATATCAGATTGAACACGAAGACGAAATCCTCGAGCCCGGTGATGCCTTCCCTCTGGTGCAAAAACTCCTGAACCTCAATACCCATCTCGGCCGCTCACGGGTCGAGGTGATCCTGGTGTCGCGCAACAGCGCCGACACCGGTTTGCGGGTGTTTAACTCGATTCACCATTATGGGCTGGCGATTTCTCGTGCGGCGTTTGTCGGCGGGCGCAGTCCTTATCCGTATCTCAAAGCCTTTGGCTGCGACCTGTTTCTGTCGACGCATGCCGAAGACGTGCGCAGTGCGCTGGACGCCGGTTTCGCGGCAGCAACCATTTTGTCGGGCGGTGCCAGCCGCGCGGCCAGCGATGAATTGCGGATTGCCTTCGACGGTGATGCGGTGCTGTTTTCCGACGAGTCGGAGCGTGTCTACCAGTCTGGTGGCCTGGAAGCGTTTCAGGCCAGCGAGCGCGAAGCCGCCCGTGAGCCGTTGCGCGGAGGGCCGTTCAAAGGCTTCCTGGCAGCTCTCAATCTGTTGCAGCGCGAGTTTCCCGACGACGACTGCCCGATTCGCACGGCGTTGGTCACCGCGCGTTCGGCGCCGGCCCATGAGCGAGTCATTCGCACGTTGCGCGAATGGGACATCCGGCTGGACGAGTCGCTGTTTCTGGGTGGCCTGACCAAATCGGCCTTTCTCGAAGCCTTTGCCGCCGACGTGTTTTTCGACGATCAGGCCGGTCACTGCGAATTGGCCCGCGAAGTCGTCGCCACCGGTCATGTCCCGCATGGCATAAGCAACGAGCAAAAGATTTAAGCCCATCGTTCAACGCGTTACGCAGAGCATCGCACTCGCCAAGGCACTGCTAAGCTGAATCAATCTCCACCATGTTGGCTCGCGAGGAGGTCATATGATTCGGTCGATGCTGTATGCCACTGACCTCGGCCTGTACGCACCGTTTGTAATGCAGCACGCCTTGGCGCTGGCGCGGACATTCAATGCCGATTTGTATGTGGTGCATGCGGTTGAACCTATGGGCCTGTTTGCCGAGTCGGTGCTTCAGAGTTACCTCGATGAGCAGGCGTTGAACGAATTTCACAGCCAGGGACTGAGCACGGTGATTGCCAGTATCGAGCAGCGGGTGCTCGACAGTTTTCGCGAAGAGTTGGGGGACGAAGGGGAGCAGGACCTGGCGCGGATTCAAGCCGTGCGGGTGCTACAGGGGGATCCGTCGCAAGTGATTCTCGACCAGGCGCAGAAACTCTCGGTGGATTTACTGATCGTAGGTAGTCACAGCCATGGTGCCGGCGCGGAAACGCCTTTGGGCAGGACCGCCGCACGCGTGTTGCAGCTGGCGAGAGTGCCGGTTTATCTGGTGCCGCTGGTGGAGCGTCGCCGCCAAGGTGATCGCTAGAACACGAATAGTGGCAATTTGACAAAAAAGTTCTAGATTTATTCTTCACGCCATTAATATAGTTATATACCGTCGCTGATGCCCGTGGCGTCTACCTGCTTTGAGGGATTCATATGAAGCTTCAACAATTGCGCTACATCTGGGAAGTGGCGCACCACGACCTCAACGTTTCCGCTACCGCCCAAAGCCTTTACACCTCGCAACCGGGTATCAGCAAGCAGATCCGTCTGCTGGAAGACGAATTGGGGGTTGAGGTTTTCGCTCGCAGCGGCAAGCACCTGACCCGTGTCACCCCGGCCGGCGAACGCATCATCACGACCGCTGGCGAGATTTTGCGCAAGGTTGAAAGCATCAAGCAGATCGCCCAGGAATTCTCCAACGAGAAGAAGGGCACCCTGTCGATCGCCACCACGCATACCCAGGCGCGTTATGCGTTGCCGCCGGTGATCAGCAGTTTCATCAAGCAGTATCCGGACGTTGCCCTGCACATGCACCAGGGTTCGCCGATGCAGATCGCTGAAATGGCCGCTGACGGCACTGTGGATTTCGCCATCGCCACCGAAGCACTGGAGTTGTTCGGCGACCTGGTGATGATGCCGTGCTATCGCTGGAACCGCTGCGTCGTAGTGCCCCAAGGCCACCCGTTGACCAAGCTGTCGAAGCTGACCCTCGAAGCGCTCGCCGAATACCCGATCGTGACTTACGTGTTCGGTTTTACCGGCCGCTCGAAACTCGACGAAGCGTTCAGCCATCGCGGCCTGACACCCAAAGTGGTATTCACCGCCGCCGACGCTGACGTCATCAAGACGTATGTGCGCCTGGGCCTGGGCGTGGGTATCGTGGCGAAAATGGCGGTCGATGCCAAACTCGACAGCGATCTGGTGGTGCTCGATGCCAGTGAGCTGTTCGAATCCAGCATCACCAAGATCGGCTTCCGTCGCGGCACTTTCCTGCGTGGCTTCATGTGCGACTTCATCGAGAAATTTGCCCCGCACCTGACTCGCGAAGTCATGGCTAAAGCCATTGCGTGCCACAACAAGCAAGAACTGGAAGAGCTGTTCGACGGCGTCGAACTACCGGTTCACTAGACCACCTCTGTAACAGAAAACTGTTGCCGGGCACCCGCCACCAGAATCTCCACGTCATCCCCTTCGTATTTGCCCAGCAGGCTTTTGCCCAGCGGCGAACGGGGGGTGATGACGGTAATCCATTGCCCCACCAGATCGACCTTCAGACCAGCGGCATCGGGGGCCAGAAATAGCCATTGCTCGCGGCCTTTTTCGTCTTCCAGGCCAAGCAATGCGCCGACCTCGATGCCGCGCTGATCGTCATAGGGGCGCAATGTCAGGTTCTGGCACAGCGTCAGTGACTGCCTGATTTCTTCCACCCGTCTGGCCTGTCCGGCCGCCAGATAGGAGGCTTCCAGGCCCAGGGTGTCGTACTTGTTTTCGGCGATGTTCTCTTCGTGGGTCGCGGTTTCGTACGCGGTTTGCGCGGCACGTTCGGCGATGTCGAGATCAACCCGCAGCTTGTCGAGAATCAATTGGTGGACGGTCTGTTTGTTCATGGTCAATCGCAAAACTGCAGGACATTGGCGCGGCTTTTTTCGCTCGGCGCGGTATGGTCCTGTTGCAGCCAGAACTGGCATTTTGGATTGGACAGATTGCGGCTGCTGCTGCGGGCCTGATCCATGCGTACCTGCTGCTCGTTCTTGCGCAGGTTCTCTTCATATTGTTCGAACAGCGGGCTCTGCGGCGGAATGTCCGGTACCGGTTGCACCACGGGCGGTTTGGCCAATTGCTCCACGGCGGCGGCCACTGGCGCCAGTTGCTCGCTGAAAAACAGGCGAGAGACGAGCCAGCAGGTCAGCGCGATGGCGAGAAATCCCAGCCACAATCCGAGGGCAATGCTGCCGATCAGTTGCAAGGCATTAGGCTGGATCTGCAACGTGCGGCGCGGAGTGGGACRAAAGGGCATGGCTGCCTCCTGGCGGATGGTCGCGGGATAGTGGCGATTGTCGCACGAAGATTAATCGCCGTCGGCTCTTCTGCGCGAGGTAATTTATGCGGACAATTGGTGCCTTTGCCAACGGGAATCCGCAATGCCTGAACTGAAAACCCGCTGGGATATTTTTTGCACCGTGGTCGACAACTTTGGCGACATCGGCGTGACCTGGCGCCTGGCACGACAGCTGGTGGCCGAGTACCCGGTCGACGTGCGTTTGTGGGTCGATGACCTGCGCGCCTTCGAACGCCTGTGCCCCCAGATCGATATCCATGCGGCGCAGCAATCGCAGGCCGGTGTCGACGTGCGCCAATGGCCGGCAGCGTGGTTGGCCACCGAGGCGGCGGATGTGGTCATCGCCGCGTTCGCCTGCCAGTTGCCAAGTGCCTACATGGACGCCATGGCCGCACGGGAAAAACCGCCGCTGTGGATGAATCTCGACTATCTGAGCGCCGAGGATTGGGTGAGCGGTTGCCACGGTTTACCGTCGGTGAAATACAAAACGGTGCAGAAGTACTTCTTCTTCCCGGGATTCCACAAGGGCACCGGTGGTTTGTTGCGTGAAAAAGGATTGCTTGAGCGTCGACGGCAGTTTCAGCAAAGTCGCGAGGCGCAACGAGAATTCCTTCAAGGCCTGGGGATAGATCCGGCCCCGAATGCCCAACTGATTTCGCTGTTTGCCTATGAAAATACCGGGCTGTCGAGTTGGCTGGACGTGATGGCGGCTGATCCGTTACCTACGCATTTGCTGGTGCCCGAAGGGCGCATTCTCGGCGATGTCGAACGCTGGCTCGGTATTGAAGGGTTGGCAGCAGGCGCTCTGCATGTCCGCGACGGATTGACCGTTCAGGTGCTGCCGTTCGTCCGACAGGATCAATACGATCATTTGCTCTGGTGCTGCGATTTCAACGCTGTGCGTGGTGAAGATTCATTCGTCCGCGCTCAGTGGGCGGGCCGGCCAATGCTCTGGCACATCTATCAGCAGGAGGAAGACATCCACCTGGACAAGCTTGAAGCCTTTCTCGAGGTGTACACAAAAGGCCTGTCCGCCCCTGCCAGCGAGGCGATCAGCGGTCTTTGGCGCGCGTGGAATGCGGGGCATGATATGTCCGGCCACTGGCGCATGGCCCGTAAACACTGGCCAGAGCTGCAAAAACACGCCGAGGCGTGGTGTCTGGAACAAGCCTTGCAGGCTGATCTTGCCGCAGCGCTGGTACAGTTTTATGTAAATTGGATATGATACGCGGCCTAGATTTTTGTAAATCCCATCCAAATTCGGATATTCGTAATGAAAACTGGTAAAGAACTGAAACCCGGGATGGTGATCCGTCTCGAAAACGATCCTTGGCTGGTTCAGAAAGCTGAATTCACCAAGTCGGGTCGTAACAGCGCGATCATGAAGACCAAGCTKAAAAACCTGCTGACCGGTTACAAGACTGAAATCGTTTACAGCGCCGACGACAAACTGGACGACGTAATCCTCGACCGTAAAGAAGCGACCCTGTCCTTCATCAGCGGCGACGCCTACACGTTCATGGACACCACTGACTACACCATGTACGAGCTGAACGCTGAAGACATCGAAGCCGTTCTGCCTTTCGTTGAAGAAGGCATGACCGATGTTTGCGAAGCGATCTTCTTCGAAGAGCGTCTGGTTTCCGTAGAACTGCCGACCACTATCGTGCGTCAGGTTGACTACACCGAAGGTTCCGCTCGCGGTGACACTTCCGGCAAGGTGATGAAGCCTGCCAAACTGAAGAACGGTACCGAGCTGTCGGTTGCTGACTTCATCGAAATCGGCGACATGATCGAGATCGATACCCGCGAAGGCGGTTCCTACAAAGGCCGTGCTAAATAAGCACTGCTTCAGGAATGAAAAAGCCCGGCCATTGAGCCGGGTTTTTTTATGCCTGAAAGGTGAAGATCATAAGATTCGCAGCCTCGTTTCACTCGACAGCTCCTACAAGGAAATGCAAAACCCATGTAGGAGCTGTCGAGCGAAGCGAGGCTGCGATGCTTTACTTCATTTCAAATGTTGCTTGAGTTCTTGCGACGCCTGCAGCATCGCGGAGCGCACCGCTGGCACCTGACTCACCACGTTAAGCAAACCGTAGTCGTGGATCATGCCGTTGTAGCGAACCGACGTGACCGGCACCCCGGCCTCATCGAGTTTACGGGCGTAAGCTTCACCTTCATCGCGCAGAACGTCGGCGCCCGCTGTCTGCACCAGCGCAGGTGGCAAGCCCTTCAGTTGTGCGGTGGTAGCCCGCAACGGCGAGGCGTAAATCTCATTACGCTGCTTGGCGTCGGTGGTGTAGTTGTCCCAGAACCACTTCATCATGTTTTTGGTGAGGAAGTGCCCCTCGGCGAACTGGTTGTAAGACGCCGTCTCGAAGCTCGCATCCGTCACCGGCCACAACAACACCTGGTATTTGATAGCCGGCGAGCCCTTGTCTTTGGCCATCAGCGCAACGACTGCCGCCATGTTGCCACCGACACTGTTGCCGGCCACGGCCAGGCGTTTGCCGTCGACGTTGATCTCTTTACCGTGCTCGGCCACCCATTGGGTCGCCGCATAAGCCTGATTGATCGCCACCGGGTAGTGCGCTTCCGGGGACGGGGTGTAATTGACGAACACCGCCGCAGCCCCTGAGCCGACTACCAGATCACGGACCAGTCGTTCGTGAGTCGGGAAGTCCCCCAATACCCAGCCACCGCCGTGGAAGAACATGAACACTGGCAACTCGCCCTTGACTCCGGCCGGCCGGACGATGGTCAGGCGCAGCGGTTGGCCGTCGACTTGAATGGTCTTCTCGCTGACATCGGCTTTTGGCAGCGTCAGTTTTACCCCGGATTGCGCACCCACCAGTACGGCGCGCGCGTCTTTGGGGGTGAGCTGTTCCATCGGTTTGCCGGTGCCGGCATTCAGAACGTCGAGGAATGCCTGGGTGTTGTGTTCAACACCCTCGCCCGCGAACGCGTTACCGATGGACAGGGCGAGAAGGGTGCCGGTCAAGACTTTGCTGAAAGTGTTCATGTTCGTTTCCTGTACGGGCCTTGGGATCAACGGTTAGACGGTAACGTGCAGGCGCACATCGACGTTGCCACGGGTGGCGTTGGAGTACGGGCAGACCTGGTGGGCGGCGTCGACCAGGGCTTGCGCATCGGCTTGTTCCAGGCCTGGCAGGCTGATGTGCAGGTCGATGTCCAGGCCGAAACCGCCAGGGATTTGGCCGATGCCGACATGGGCAGTGATCGAGGCGTCGTTCGGGATGCTGCGTTTGGTCTGGCTGGCGACGAACTTCAGTGCGCCGATGAAGCAGGCGGAGTAGCCGGCTGCGAACAGTTGTTCAGGGTTAGTCGCTGCGCCGCCGGCACCACCGAGTTCTTTCGGGGTGGCAAGTTTGACGTCGAGGATGTTGTCGCTGGAAACAGCACGACCATCACGGCCACCGGTGGAAGTTGCGATTGCGGTGTAGAGAGTTTGCATGGTGTGAGCCTCATTTTGGTTTGGGTGTTTTGCGCTAAATATTTGCGCGCTAAGTAAGTGCGAGGTGAATGTATCGCGCGAATATTTAGTGCGCAAGATAAAATTTTGAAAAAGTTGTGTTCGAAATTTTGGCGGATGATGTGAAGGGCCGAGCTAGAGCTTTGGAGGCGGGATTTTCAGGGCTGAAAATTTTTTCTGGGAGGGGGGCGAACGTGGCTGGAAGGGTCGCCACAAAACCAATGTGGGAGATTCTATGTTGCAGGGGAACCCTGCAGCCTTAAATTTGGCTGGTATTCGCTCTGGTTTTTCATGAGAGCGAATGCCACCCGGCATAGCTTGCGGG